>JADGPI010000191.1 GCA_017882525.1 Thermoleophilia bacterium | reverse complement strand
GCGAAGATCGGCCATCGTGAACGCCGGTGACGGCGGGCTCGAAGCGGGGGAGAAGGGGTGGCGGCGGGCGGGCACGGTCGGAACGAAGTGAAGCTGGATGTTTTTGCGGGCCACCTGGCCTCCGTGAGGAGAGCCAATGGCCACGGAAAGACTGTCCATGCGAAAAACACGAGAGATCCTGCGGCACAAATGGGTGCTGGGGCTGGGATACCGGGACATATCGAGCAGCGTCGAGGTAAGCCTGGGCGGGGTGTGGTTGGTGGTGGATCGGGCGAAGAAGGCCGGGCTGGACTGGCCAGCCGTGGAGGCACTCGACGACGAAGCCTTGGAGGCCAGGGTGCATACGCGCGACCTGGAGGCGGGGATGACGCGGCCGATACCAGACTGCGCGCGCATCGATCTGGAGCGGCGACGTGTAGGCGTGACGCTGGAGCTGCTGCACTTGGAATACGTGGAGCAAAATCCCGACGGGTACGGCTACTCGCAGTTCTGCGAGTACTACCGACGGTGGTTGAGCCGGCACCGGCTGTCGATGCGACAGGTCTACCGGGCCGGCGAGAAGGGGTTTGTCGACTACTCGGGCAAACGGCCTTGGCTCACGAACGCCGAGACGGGAGAAAAGACCCCGGTGGAGTTGTTCGTGGCCGTGCTGGGGGCGTCGAATTACACGTACGCGGAAGCGACGCTGACCCAGAAGAGCCATGATTTCATCGCCAGCCACGTGCGTGCCATGGAGTACTGGGGCGGCGCACCGATGCTCCTGGTGCCCGACCAGCTGCGGTCCGGGGTGAGCGGCCCACATCGCTACGAGCCGGAGATCCAAAGGACCTACGAGGAAATGGGGGAGCACTACGGCGTGGCGGTGCTGCCGGCACGGCCACGGTCGCCGCGGGACAAGCCGAAGGTCGAGGTGGGGGTGCAGATCGCGCAGCGCTGGATTCTCGCGCGCATGCGCAACGAGACATTCTTCTCGCTGGCCGAGTTGAACGAGCGCATCGCGGAGTTGCTGGAAGATCTGAACGCCCGGGTGATGCGCCGGTACGGCAAGAGCCGGCGGCAGCTCTTCGAGGAGTTGGACCGGCCGGCGCTGCGAGCGCTGCCCGCGCAACGCTTCGTGTGGGGCAGCTGGAAGAATGCGGGCGTGAACATCGACTACCACGTCGATGTCGAGCACCACTACTACTCGGCGCCACACACGCTGGTGCACGAGCGCGTGGACGTGCGCTTCACCGCCAGCACCGTGGAGATCTTCTACAAGAGCCGGCGGGTGGCTTCGCACGTGCGCAGCTACGTGCGTGGCGGATACACCACGAACCCCGAACACATGCCGAAAATCCACCGCGACCACGCCGAGTGGACGCCGACCCGCATGCTCCGATGGGCGGGAACGGTCGGACCGAAAACGGCGGAGCTGGTTGCGGCGATCATCGAGGAGAAGCCACACCCCGAGCACGGCTACCGCGCCTGCCTGGGCATCTTGCGCCTGGGCCGGCGGTACGGCGAGCCGCGACTTGAGGCAGCCAGTGCCCGGGCCGTGGTCGTGCGCTCGCGGACAGTCCGCAGCGTGGAGTCGATCTTGAAACGGGGCCTCGACCGGCAGCCGCTACCCGAGGCGCCGGGGACGCCGGAGGAGCCGCGCCCGATCTTGCACCACGAAAACGTCCGCGGAGCGGACTACTACCAAACCAAGGAGGAAGAACCATGCTGACCGAACAGACGATGGAGAAACTCAGAAGCCTGCGGCTCGATGTCTTCGCTGCCGCGTGGGCTGAACAGCAGAAAAATCCCGACCACGTCAACCTCACATTCGACGAGCGGCTGGGCTTGCTCGTCGACGCCGAGTGCCTACAACGCGAAAACCGGCGACTGGACCGGCTGCTCAAGGAAGCCAAGCTCAGGCTCGGCCAGGCTTGCATCGAAAACGTCGAGTACGGCCCCAAACGCGACCTCGACAAGACCGTGGTCCGCCAGCTCGCGACCTGTCGCTGGATCAACGAGCATCACGCCGTCGTGATCTCGGGCGCGACGGGAACCGGCAAGACCTACTTGGCCTGTGCGCTTGCTCAGCAAGCCTGCCGGCATGGCCACTCGGCACTCTACCGCCGCGCCTCCCGCCTCTTCGACGAGCTGGCCCTGGCTCGCGCCGATGGCACCTACGCGCGGGTCCTGGCCAAGATCGCCCGCACCGACGTGCTGGTCATCGACGACTGGGGCTTGACCCCGCCCCGTGAGGCGGAAAAGCACGACCTGCTCGAAGTCTTGGAAGACCGCTCCGGCAACCGCGCCACCATCATGACCAGCCAGGTCGACCCAAAGCACTGGCACCAATTGCTCGGCGAACCGACCCTCGCGGACGCCATAGTTGACCGAATCATCAACCGCGCGCACAAGATAGCCCTCAAGGGGCCCTCCAAACGGAAGGACGAAACCGCCACCACCTAACAAACAAACACCAGCGTCGCTTCGCTCCGACCAGACCCGTTCACGATGGACCGAACGGAGCGTTCACGATGGCCGGAATACGCAGTCTGCGGTGCCCCCGACATCACTCGTACCGACGGGACCCTTATCCTTCGGTCATCCAGAGCTGCGGCGAATCCACTTTCTCGGACCAAATTCTCTCACCCGTCCGTCCTACCAAGCAGGAGGAAAGGCCGCTTCCATGAGTTTCCTCTTGTCACATGGACCATCCCGCGTCCACAGGCCAAGCAGAGGACGTCTTCGCAAAAGGAGCCAACGATGATCTTCCGTCGGTTTGCATTATTCGCTGTCTCATGGGTTTGCCTAGCTATTCCGGCCTGTTCCCACGGGGGCTCCTCGTCCAAACCCACTGACGGTGCAACAGGTGCTTCCACGACACTCCTGATGCAGCCGGTGGACACCTATGATTGGCCCATCAACTCCGGAGCATGGGGTTCTACCAATACTTTGGGCGGAGAGCGGGGATGGATCACCGACTCAACCGGCCTGGGCACTGCGCAATCCAATCCTTCTTCGGTCTCTTTCCACCTTCCTGCCGGTAACGGCCACTGGATCGGGATTTGGAACTCACTTTCTGGCTTCAATAGTGAAGGCGTCCGAACTGTATCCTTTGGCCAGGCTTTCGGCGCTCCCGTGAAGGTGGCCTTT
>JADGPI010000190.1 GCA_017882525.1 Thermoleophilia bacterium | reverse complement strand
CTCGCTCAGGATCTCCATCACCCGGCCGTCGGGGGAGAGGTGGTCGTCGCCGGGCAGGGTCTCTGCCAACCAGGCTCGATCCGTCACCTCGAACAGGGCGTCCAGGCGGTTGGAAGCGGTTTCGTCTGGACCCATCACTCGGAAGTTGCGCGCTTCCCTGTTGAGTCTCACCACATCTCGCAGATAGGTGCCCAGTACCCGGGTTGATTCAGTCGTCGAGGCGCCCGGCCGGGGTACGTCCACCGCGTAGCTAGAGTAATCCGGCAGCAGGAGGTCCTTGAGGAGAAGTCCCCCGTTCGCGTGTGGGTTAGCCCCCATCCTGCGATTCCCCGTGGGCGCCAGTGCGGCCAACACGGGGAGGAGAGCGCCGCTCCCGTCGAAGAGTTCCTCCGGCCGGTAGCTCTTCATCCATTCCTCGAGGATTCGGATGTGGTCCGGCCGGGTGGCCATGTCGGTCACCGGCACCTGGTGGGCCCGCCAGGTGCCCTCTATCTGCAGGCCGTCCACCGACTTCGGGCCCGTCCATCCCTTCGGGGTCACGAGCACGATCATGGGCCAAACCGGCCGTGGCTCAAGTCGGCCGCCGCGCGCGTCCCGCTGGATGGCGGCTATCTCGGCGAACACGTTATCCAGGGTCCCCGCCATCAGCTGGTGAACGACCTCAGGGTCGGAGCCTTCCACGAAGTACGGCCGGTATCCGTAGCCGCGGAGCAGCTGCTCGAGCTGTTCCCGCCCGATGCGGGCCAGCACCGTCGGGTTGGCGATCTTGTAGCCGTTCAGGTGAAGGATCGGGAGGACGGCACCGTCCCGTGCCGGATTCAGAAAGTTGTTCGAGTGCCACGAGGCCGCCAAAGCCCCGGTCTCGGCCTCCCCGTCGCCGATCACGCAGCAGACGACGAGGTCGGGGTTGTCGAACGCGGCCCCGTACGCATGCGAGAGCGAGTAACCGAGCTCGCCACCCTCATGGATGGACCCGGGCGTCTGAGGTGCAACGTGACTTGGAATGCCCCCCGGAAAGGAGAATTGCTTGAATAGCTTCCCCATCCCCGTCTCGCTCTGCGGCACCCCGGGATAGAACTCGCTGTAGGTGCCTTCGAGGTACGTGTTTGCGATCAGGGCCGGACCGCCGTGCCCGGGGCCCGCCACGTAGATCATGTTGAGATCCAAGGCCTTGATGATGCGGTTGAGGTGGACGTAGATGAGATTGAGGCCCGGGGTGGTCCCCCAATGGCCGAGCAGCCGGGGCTTGATGTGCTCCAATGTGAGAGGCTCGTGTAAAAGAGGGTTGGCAAGCAGGTAGATCTGGCCGACCGACAGGTAGTTGGCCGCCCGCCAGTAAGCGTCCATCTTGTGCAGCTCTTCGGGAGCAAGCGGCCCCTGGATACCCATCGGTGACAAGGAGTCCATTCCCGTTCCTCCTGCTCGCGGTCTTTGCGGCGTCTCCGTCGTGACCAATACTACCCACAAAAGGCCGAGCGGGCGCTTTCGCGGGACAAACTTACTTCGGAGACGTGCGCCGAGGGCCTTGCCGGGATCGAGCTTGACTCCAAACAAGAACGGCGCAGAGGAGAATACCGTGACGACACCGTTACCGACTCGATACACGCTCTCAAAGGTAGGACACCAAGATAGACGTATGGTCCGCAACATGGCCATGGACTCACGAACACTTCTCATGGGAGGGACGGTGGACGCGAGAAAGACCATGAATCATGCTCAGCGGGACTACCTGCGCGCGGCCTACGAACTGGCCGAGCGGAAAGCCAAGAAAAGCATAGCGTTTCTGGACATCCGCGATCGGCTGCTCTGTTCCGCTGAGGAAGCGGATGGGGCCTGTGAATTCTGGGTCGCCAGGGGAGTGCTCGAGTGGTCGGCTCTAGGGCACGTGGCGCTCACGTATGTGGGCCTGAGAAAGGCCGAGCGTCTGGAGCAGGCAAGATGGTCGTTCGCCACGTTGTAGAGCGCGACCTGCGTCACTAATCACCTGGTGACGGGCTCGCTCTCACCGATTGGCCTGGCGCTGCATCGGGCTTGCGGCCTATCGGCGGCTCGGCGGCGACGCCAGCACCGAGAGGATCCCTATGCCGTTGGTCATCCGTCAGGCCAACGAAAAGGGCCTCAAGGAGATCAGCGCGGAGACCCACGCCGCGCAAGGCCAGGCGCTGGCGCCCGGTCAGCAGTGGCTTGATCCGCGGGGCGAGACACCGTCGCCTCGGCAATGGCGGATCTTCTTCGCGCCTCCTTGGGCGTTGCGCGATGCTTGATCGAGTCCGGGTTCGCACTCGACGCGCCGTCTACCCCGTGAGCGCTCTCGCACGATCAACGCTAGTCGACATCTCGTCAGGAAGCACGGAGGGTTCGCAATGATTCCATCAGGCCGCCTGCTCACCGGCAGGCCACGTCTCCTCGTCATCTACGCCACCGAATGGGGCTCCACCGCCGGCGTGGCCGAGGCGGTCGCAGACGAGCTACGGAACGGTGGTGCTGAGGTAGATCTGCGCGCCATCGGGGTCGCTCCGTCCCCGGCGCTCTACGATGGGGTGGTTGTCGGTGGCCCCATGATCCTGGGCTGGCACAAAGATGCAGTGCGTTATGTCGCGTCTCATCGTGCGGACTTGGCGGGCCGGCCGGTTGCCTACTTCCTGACCGCCCTCTCTCTGACCGATACCGGCGAGGACGACCTCGACGGTATCCCTCTGTTCGCCGACGCCAGGCTGGCCAAGGCCCCGCGCCGGGCGGGAAGGCTTGGCCTGGCCGAGCGGTATGCACGACCGCGTCGCTATCTGAGGAGAGTCTTGGGAAAGGCGCCGCTGGTCCGCCCGGTATCCGTGGCCTTCCTCGGTGGGTCTCTGAACCTCATGAGACTGAACAGCTTCCAGAAGCTGTTCGTGCTGCTGGTGGTGCGTGCTTCTCCTCGAGACGCCCGAAACTGGGAGGAGATCCACCGTTGGGCGAGAGAGCTCCTGCCACTTCTTGCGCGAAGAAACGGATCTCTGGAAGAGTCGTCTCCTTGATGGCGCGCGGTCGCGGAGTCGAGAAGTACGTTCACTAAAGTCTTGCGGCCAAAGGGCCTAAAACAATCACACTTGCCGTTCTTCACAACCGGCTTGAGCGAAGCGCAAGACCGGGGGAGGTCCGGGGGTGGCGTCGAACAAGAAAAGCAGGTTCGTCCGTGCGGGTCGGACCGCAATGGGCACGGAAAGCGGCATATGCCGGGCTGCTGGCGGGACTGCCGGGGATGGGGCAGAACTTCCAGTTCTTCGACCCGGCGACCCGAGGCGAGGTCAGCCTGTTGCTCTACAACCTGCTCCATCTCCCGGGCAACTGAGGTAGGCTCGCACCCCGCTCGTCCGCGAAGGGCTTCGGGGCTGCGACCGCGTAATGCCGTCTTGACGGGCCATTGTGCCTCAGCTATTCTGCGCCCTGGGTGAACAGCGTTCACTGGAAGATTGAACGTTCACTCGCGGGCCGCACCAACCCGGAAGGCGTCGACATCATCGGCTTCCATGAGTCCGTACACGCGACGCCACCCTCACCCGAGCACCTTTTCGTGAAGCACACGGTGGTGGGCGTGTTCCGCGAGGCAGCTGCACCGGGCGTTTTCGCTCTGTCCGGGGGTGATGCGGAGTTGACCGCGTTCGGAGCCTGGGCCCTGGTTCAAGGTCTCGCGCAGTTCGAGCAGCGGCAGAGGCCGGAGCTGGCCGTAGGGGTAGGCTCCCATCATATACAGATCACCCAGACCTTCGTGGACGGCCTGAAGCGCGGTCCAGAGGGCCCCGGCTCGGAAGAAGCCAGCGGAGGGAATTGATGTTCAAGATCGACCGCCGGACCAAGTTGCTGACACTGGGGGCGATGAGCTTCGCTCTTTTCATGGCGATGCTCGACAATACCGTCGTCAATGTGGCGCTCCCGCGCATCTCGCAAGATCTCGGCTCCGGCATCTCCGGCCTGCAATGGATCATCGACGCGTACACGCTCGTCTTCGCGAGCCTCATTCTGACCGGCGGTACTCTCGGCGACATCTTCGGCCGCAAGCGTTTCTTCCTCACCGGGCTCTCTATCTTCACGATCGGGTCGCTCGTGTGCGCTCTCGCCCCGAATCTGTCCGTCCTCATCGGCGGCAGGGGTGTACAGGGGCTTGGCGCCGCGCTGCTCATGCCGGGGACGCTCTCGATCCTCACCAACACCTTTCTCGATCCGCGCGAGCGGGCTCAGGCTATCGGCATATGGGCCGGCATCTCGGGGATGGCGCTGGCGGCCGGTCCGGTGGTGGGGGGCCTTCTGGTGGACAAGTTCGGCTGGCAGAGCGTGTTCTTCCTTAACGTTCCCATAGGCGTGATCGCGTTCGTGGTCTGCATACTCGCCGTCCGAGAATCAAAGAGCCCGGAGGGCCGTCATCTCGATCTGGCCGGACAGGTGCTTGCAGTGGCCGGTCTGGGTTCTCTCACCTACGCGCTCATCGAGGCGAACGGTTACGGGTGGACTTCTCCGGTCATCCTGACGCTGTTCGCTGTGGCTGTCGTGTCCCTTGTCGCCTTCGCGCTCGTCGAGCGGCGAAGCTCGAGCCCCATGCTCCAGCTCGGTTTCTTCCGGAACCGCACCTTCACGGCTGGGGCCACCTGCGCCGCCGCTGTTAGCTTCGGCATGTTCGGCATGTTCTTCTTCTTGAGCCTCTTCTTCCAGAACGTCCAAGGCTATACTCCTCTCCAGGCGGGTCTTCGCTCTCTGCCGAACACAGTGATGATAATAATCTTCGCTCCGATTGCCGGCCGGCTGGCCGGCCGCATCGGCTCGCGGGTGCCGATGACGGTGGGGCT
>JADGPI010000317.1 GCA_017882525.1 Thermoleophilia bacterium | reverse complement strand
GCCACGATCCGGGCCACGATAGCGTCCAGCTCGCCTGCGTCGGAGATCTGGCCCATGCCCTTCTCGGCAACGATGTCGCCGGCGGGCTTACCCGTGTCGATCATCGCCTCGAACACCTCTTTGGCCATCTTGCCGGAGAGAGTGCCCTCGCTCACCAGACGGAGCAACTCGGCCAGCGCCTCGGCGCTCACCGCCGACGCTGTCACTTCCAGCCCTGCCGCGTTGAGATAGCCGGACAGATCGCCCATGACCCAGTTGGCAGACATCCGGGCGTCTCCGGTGGCCGCGGCCAGGGCTTCAAAATAGTCGCCCAGCGGTTTGTTGGCGCTCAGCGAACCGGCGTCCTTCGGCGGCAGGCTGTATTCGGCGACGAGCCTTTCCTTCCTTGCAGCAGGCAGCTCGGGCAGGCTTTGCCGGACACGCTCCACGTAAGCGTCGTCCAACTCGATGGGAGTCAGGTCGGGCTCGGGGAAGTAGCGGTAGTCATGCGCTTCCTCTTTGCTACGCAGCGAGGAGACCAGACCACTCGCCGGGTCGAAATGGATCGTCTCCTGGACTATCCGTTCGCCCGATTCCAAAGCCTCAAGCTGGCGCTCGATCTCAGATTCCAGCCCATGATGAAGAAACCGGAACGAGTTCATGTTCTTGAGTTCGGTCTTGGTGCCCAAAGCAGCCCCGGGCCTGCGCACAGACACGTTGGCGTCGCAGCGCAGGGACCCTTCCTCCATGTTCACGTCTGAGACCTCAAGGGTCTGGACGAGGCTGCGCAGTTGCGTGAGGAAAGCCCGGGCCTGATCCGGCGTGGAGATGTCCGGCTCGCTGACGATCTCCACCAAAGGCGTGCCACCCCTGTTGAAGTCCACCAGGGAGTAGTCGGCCCCGTCGATGCGGCCGCTCGCGCCCCCGGAGTGGACGAGCTTGCCGGCGTCTTCCTCCATGTGCACCCGCGTGATGCCCACCCGCAGGTTGCTGCCATCCTCAAGCTCGACGTCGAGATGGCCGCCGATCCCCAGCGGCAGGTCGTACTGGGAGATCTGGTAGGCCTTGGGGAGATCCGGATAGAAGTAATTCTTGCGATGGAAGATAGTGTAGTCCGCGATGCGGCAATCCAAAGCCAGGGCGATGCGAGTGGCGTACTCCACCGCCTTTTCGTTGGTGACCGGAAGCACGCCGGGGTGCCCCAGGCAGACCGGGCATACGTGGGTGTTCGGCGGGTCGCCGAAACTCAGTTCGCACCCACAGAACATCTTGGTGCGTGTGTTGAGCTGCACGTGGATCTCCAGCCCGATTACCGCTTCCCAACCCTCTTTGATGAGCGTCATCGCGCCACCTCCGCGAGCGGTGGCACCAAAGGCAACGCCAATCTCTGCTCCAGCGCGTGTGCGGCTCCAAGCATGCCTTTCTCGGAGAAGTGCGGTCCGATGATCTGTAGCCCCACCGGCAGGCCCTGTGAGAAGCCGGCGGGAACACTGATGCCCGGCAGTCCCGCCAGGTTCACCGGGATGGTGCACAGATCGGAGAGGTACATGGCCAGCGGGTCGGCAGTCTTCTCGCCGATCTTGAAGGCGACGCTGGGTGACGTGGGCGAGACCAAGAAGTCGAAACGGTCGAAGGCGCCTGCGAAATCGCGGATGATAAGGGTCCGGGTCCGCTGGGCCTGCGCGTAGTAGGCGTCGTAATAGCCGGCGGAGAGGGCGTAGGTGCCGATCATGATGCGCCGTTTGACTTCCGGGCCGAACCCCTCGCTGCGGGTACGCGTGTACATCTCGTAAAGGTCGTCGGCGCCGCTGGCGCGGTGCCCGTAGCGCACCCCGTCGAAGCGGGCCAGGTTGGAACTGGCCTCCGAGGGAGCGATGAGGTAATACGCGGCGATCCCCTGCTCCACGCTGGGCAGGCTGACCTCCTCGCACACCCCTCCCAGAGAGGAGATCATCTCCACCGCGGAATCGAAGACCTCGCGCACCCCGGGCTCGCAAGCCTCTCCGATGAACTCCTTGATCACGCCAAAGCGCAGGCCCTCGAGGTCGGTGCGGCTGGGAGTGCCGACCGGCTCCGGCAACCCGATGCTCGTGGAATCCCGGGGATCCCGCCCAGCGATGATATCGAGGAGCGCAGCGGCGTCCTTGACGTCCCGGGTCAATGGGCCTATCTGATCGAGCGAGCTGGCGAACGCAACGAGGCCGTAGCGGCTGACTGCTCCGTAGGTCGGTTTGAGGCCCACCACCCCGCACAGCGACGCGGGCTGGCGGATAGAGCCACCGGTATCGGTGCCGAGAGCCCATGGCGCCTCGGCCGCCGCCACGCAAGCCGCGGAGCCACCGCTCGATCCGCCGGGGACCCGCTCGAGGTCCCACGGGTTATGGGTGGTCTGGAACGCCGAGTTCTCAGTGGAGCTGCCCATGGCGAACTCGTCCATGTTCAGCTTGCCCAGGAATACCAGCCCGGCCGCTCGGAGCTTGCCGATTATGGTGGCGTCGTAGGGTGGATGGTAGCCCTTGAGGATGCGCGAGCCGCATGTGGTCTCCATACCTTTGACGCAGAAGATGTCTTTCAGTCCTATGGGGACGCCTTCCCACGGCAGCCTTTCACCGCGGGGCTTCGCGTCCACGGCTGCGGCTTTGGCGAGGGCTCCCTCTTCGTCCACCAGCAGGTAGGCCTGGACGGCGCCGTCCACCGCGGCGATACGGTGCAGATATAGTCTCGCAAGCTCGGTGGCGGAGACATCGCCGGCTTCAAGAAGCTCGCGGCAGCGATGGGCAGTCAGATCGAGGACATCGAGTCTGTGGGGGCTCACCGCCGCCTAACCGATCCGGGGCACTACGAACTGCCCCCGCTCTACGTCCGGCCCGTTGCTCATGGCCTCATCCTGAGTGAGACCCTGCACCGGCACGTCGGGCCGGAAGACGTTCTTGAGCGCAACGGCGTGCGATGTTGGCTGCAGCCCAGATAGGTCCAACTCAGCAATTTGCTGCACGTAGTCGATGATCTGCGAGAGCTCCCCTTGAAGCCGCGCCAGTTCCTCGTCATCGAAGTGGAGGCGCGCAAGACGCGCCACGTGTTCGACTTCTTTCCTGGAAATCATGGTGTAGCTCTCCTTGAACGAGGGGCCCGCGGGCGGACGCTGTCAGACGAGCGGACAGCAAACCCTGGGTGGCTCACAGACTCGTTGGATTATAGCCGAAAAGAAATGGGCGCCTTGGTCGGGCGCCCGAGAGGAGAAAGGAGAGTTTTGAATGGGAAACTCTCACCCCCTTTATCGGCAGCGAGATTCGATACTTTAGCTTCTTTTCTGGAGGCATAAAGTACCTGGTCCGTACCGGCCGCGCGACCCCAGGACCATAAGAAAAGCCCCGCCGGAGCGGGGCTCGAAAGATCGAAAAGGAAAACTCCTCGCTTCGACCTACATGGATGAAACGTTAGCCGCCTGTAGACCCTTAGGACCCTGGACGACATCAAACCGAACCGCTTGCCCCTCCGTCAACGTGCGGAATCCTTCGGTTTGAATCTCACTGAAATGGACGAAGAGATCTTCGCCCTCCGGCTGCTCGATGAAGCCGTAGCCCTTTTCGGGACTAAACCACTTGACAGTCCCCTCAGCCAACCCTGCAACCTCCATATGTTTCGGGGCGACACGGCACCCGAGCCCACCCCTCTGTAACGCACGCGGTCCGCGAGAACGGGGACACGCCCTTGTACAGTAGCGAAAGCTTGGGTCGCGGTCAAGCGCTCAGCGGGTGAAGTTGTAAGGATTTATGCCCAGAAAGGCTCTGTGGGCACCAGATGGGCCCAAAAAGCCGCGGGACCGGGACCAAAGCTAGCGTTCTGTGTCCCGTAGTCCCTGAGCGTCGCGGAAGTTCTTGAGACGGTTGAGCGTCTTCGCCTCCACCTGGCGGATGCGCTCGCGGGTCACTCCAAACCGCTCGCCCACCTCTTCGAGGGTGCGGGGTCGCTCGCCCTTGAGTCCGAACCGCAACTCCAGGACCTTGCGCTCGCGGGTAGGCAAAGAGTCCAGGACTTTGAACAGCTCTTCACGCCGCATCTGGCGGAAGACGACCTCGAGAGGTTGGTCGGCATCGGTGTCCTCGATAAAGTCTCCGAGCTCGGAATCGTCCTCGTCCCCTACGGGGGTCTCCAGCGAGACGGGGTCCTGCGCAGCTTTCTGGATCTCCGCCACCTTGCGGACAGACACGCCCATCTCGGCTGCGATCTCGGCGATGGTGGGTTCACGGCCGTTCCGCTGCAATAGCTCTCTCTGCACCCGGTTGAGTTTGTTCATGGTCTCCACCGCGTGTACGGGCACCCGGATGGTGCGAGCCTGGTCGGCGATGGCCCGGGTGACTGCCTGGCGGATCCACCAGGTAGCGTACGTGGAAAACTTGTAGCCCCGCCGGTAGTCGAACTTCTCGACTGCGCGGATCAACCCCAGATTCCCCTCCTGGATAAGGTCCAGGAACAGCAGCCCACGCCCTATGTAGCGCTTGGCGATGGAGACCACCAGCCGCAGGTTGGCTTCGGTGAGCCTCCGCTTGGCTTCCACGTCCTTGAGCTCGATTAGCATGGCCAGGTCGATCTCCTCCTGGCCGGTCAGGAGCGGCACCTTCCCGATCTCCCGCAGGTACATGCGGACGGGGTCGTCGACGCTGTGGTCGATGGTGACGTCCAGCTGACCCAGGAACTCCTCCGCCTCGGAGAAGTCGTCCGCTTCCTCGTCGCCGTCCTCCGTGATCTCGACGCCTAGATCAAGGAGCGTGCTGTAGAGACCCTCCAACTCATCCGGGGAGAGATCGGCGTCCTGGACGAGCACTCCAACCTCATCCAAGGTGAACGACCCCTTCTCGAGACCCTGTTCGGCGATCTCGCGAACGATGTCGGTGGAGAGTTCCGGCTCGCCTCGAAGGTCCTCGGCCACTGTCAGGCCTCCCCTTCTTCAGGGTCGAGATTTTGGAGATTGAGACGCACTCTCTGGAGAAGTTGTTCAAGGTGGAACAGCCGGCGTTGATCTTCCACCATGTCCGCGCCCTCTCCCAAGCCACCGCGCAGGAGCGTCACCGAGCGGTTCAGGAACTGCTCTTGCGTGCGCAGATGCAACTCCTCGAGGACCCCGGGGCTATAACGAGCTTGGTCTGCCTCCAGCACTAGGCGGACGAACAGCTTTCCGGCTTCAGAGTCCGGTCGGGCTTGATCTTTCAGGCTCACCAGGGCTGCCTCCAAATCCCGAGAGTGCTCCATGGCCACCAGGGCTTGGCGCAAACCTTCGAACACCTCGCGATTGCTCGGGTCGGCGAAATGCTCCGGGGTCATGGCGTCGAGCAGTTCGGCGGCCCGGCCCGGATTGCAGACGGCAGCCACCAGCAGCTCTCTCTCCACCGCGGCCTCCCGGCCGAGCAAGCGGCCCGCCATATCTCCCACCGGCCCCCGACCGTAGACGCCGCCGAATGGAGCCCGGGAATCACCGCCCCGGCCGGCACCCGCGCCGGCCGCAGCCCCCGTCTTGTCCCTGCCCGCTCCGGCCGCCCTCGCGTCTCCTTTGCGCCCCGGTTCGCCGCGCAAGAGGAGCGTGACATTGTCTGGAGACAGACGGAGCCGGTCCGCCACCACCGCCATCTCCTCCTGCCGTTCTTTGGGCGAGGTAGCCCGCGACATGATCTCTCGCACAATCTCAAAAGCGCGCACCCTCCCCTCAGGACTGGAGGCGTCACCTTCGTCGAGCGCCTTGCGCACTTCAAAGCCGAGAAGCGACACCTTCTCCTGCACCACTCGGCGAACTGCCTCAGCTCCCCCTTTGACAGCCACGTCGGCCGGATCTTTCCCTCTTGGCAACATGGCCACCAACGGACGCAACCCCTGGCGCCTCGCCAGTTCTCCCGAGCGCAGCACAGCCTCTGTCCCTGCCGGGTCGGCGTCGAACATGAAGGTGATGTTGTTGGTGAACCGCATCATCAGGCCGATCTGTGCCTCTGTAAGCGCCGTGCCCATTGAGGCCACAACGTTGGACAGGCCAGCCTGCGAGAGGCCGAGCACATCGGTGTAACCCTCCACCACCACCACTTCATCCGCGTCGGCCACGGCTCTCCGCGCCTGGAAGAGGCCGTACAGCAACTGACCCTTCCGATAAACCGGTCCCTCGGGAGAATTGAGGTACTTGGGCGACTCGTCCTTGAGGGTCCTCCCCCCGAACCCCGCGACCCGGCCCCGGTGATCGATGAGCGGGAACATGAGCCTGCCCCTGAACCGATCGTAGGTCTTACCGGACTGGCACACGAGCAGACCTGCCTCGTCCAGTTCCCGGTCGGTGAACCCTTCCTTCACCGCCCGCCGATGCAGCCCCCGCCATTCGTCCGGGGCGAGCCCGACGCGGAACGTATCGCAGACCTCCCGGCGCAGACCCCGAGCTTCGAGATACTCACGCGCCGGCCCCCCGCTCTCCGTCTCCCACAAGAAGCGTTGGTAGAAGGTCGCCGCCTTCTCGAGCGCCAAGAGCAGACGGGCATCTCGATCCCTCCGGCCGGAATCGACCTTCCCACCCTCTTCGAACTCGAGTGTGACTCCAAACCGCTCGCCGAGCTGTTCCACGGCCTCCGAGAACGACAGGTTCTCCATCCTCTCGACGAAGCGGACGACGTCGCCTCCCTCGCCGCAGCCGAAGCAATAGTAGAGACCTTTGTCGGAGCTCACGGTGAAAGAGGGCGTCTTCTCTTTGTGGAACGGGCATAGCCCGAGATAGGTAGCCCCACGTTTGCGCAAGCTGGTGTACCCGGACACCACCTCCACGATCTCGGCGGCGTTCAGCACGGCTTGCAGACTGGAATCTTTGATGAGCGGGCTCATTGGTTGGCCCAGAACTTGGGGACGAAGAGCTCGAGGTATGTTCGCTGCGCATAGCGATCGGTCATCCCGGCCACGTGATCCACGACCGCGCGGACAAGAGAAGACCGGTCGACCGTGCCGTCGCCGCCTCCGTACGAAAGGGTGGGGAGCGTCTCCGGATGGTCGATGAAATAGCCAACCAACTGAGCGATGAGCCTACGCACCCGGTCCTCTCCCGCCTCCTGCAAAGACCGAGCGTATACGGTCAGGAAGAGGAAGGTCCTCAAAGTCTCCATCGCCTCGCCCACAGCCGGACTCTGCGCGATGTCCCCCACTTGGTCGCTCGTATCCACTAGATCGTGCACGAGGGTGTCGATCCGGTCGCTGCCGCTCAGGCCCAGCAGGCGGATCGGCTCCGCCGGTAGGTCCGCCGCGGTGATCAAACCGGCGCGGAGCGCATCATCTATGTCATGATTGACGTAGGCGACCCGATCACACAACCTCACCACGCGGCCTTCCAGGGTCGCCGGGAGCGTGTCTCCTGTATGCCAGCGGATGCCGTCGCGTACTTCCCAGGTGAGGTTGAGGCCCCGGCCGTCGTTCTCGAGCGCCTCCACCACCCTCACACTCTGCTCGTTGTGGCGGAAACAGCCCTCCCCCAGTTCGGCCAGCACGTCGTCGAGGGCGTCCTCGCCCGCGTGCCCGAACGGCGTATGACCCAGATCGTGCCCCAGGGCGATGGCCTCGGTGAGGTCTTCGTTCAGGTGGAGCGCACGCGAGACTGTCCGGGCGATGCCGGACACTTCAAGTGTATGCGTGAGACGGGTTCGGTAGTGGTCGCCTTCGGGGGCGATGAAGACCTGGGTCTTGTGCTTGAGGCGCCGGAACGACTTGCAGTGGACGATGCGGTCGCGGTCGCGCTGATAGGGCGTGCGCAGCGTGCACGGTTCTTCAGCCACATCGCGGCCGCGAGACGCCGAGGATCGCTGGGCCAGCGGTGAGAGTCCGGCCTCGACGAGGTCGGGCGACAGGCGAATCCTCCCGGTCTTCTCGTGCTTCACAGCCTCACCCCGGCCTATCATACAAGCTGGGACGGACGCCCGCCCCCCTCCGCGAGAAGTCTCTCCCAGGGGCCCGCTCGGGCCCCTGGGGTTCAGATCATCCTGTCGGCCCGCATCGCTTGACGCGATCGGGGCCGCCACACCGCGCTCGGCCGCGCGGCGCCTCTTCCGGTCAGTCGCCTTCCGCTGCCGCCGCTTTCTCCTCGAGCACTGCCTGTGCGGCAGCCAGCCGGGCCAGAGGCACCCTATAGGGACTGCAGCTCACGTAGTCAAGGCCGGTGCGGTGGCAGAACTTCACGCTCGAGGGCTCCCCGCCGTGCTCTCCGCAGATGCCCAGCTTGATGCCCGGCTTCACCGACCGCGCTTTGGTTGCGGCCATCGCGATCAACTGGCCTACCCCCGCTTGGTCGAGCTTCTCGAAGGGGTTGGTCTTGATCACGTCGTTGCGAAGGTAGAACGTGAGGAACTTGCCCTCGGCGTCGTCGCGCGAGAAACCGAGAGTCATCTGGGTGAGATCGTTGGTGCCGAAGCTGAAGAAATCAGCGTGTTTGGCTATCTCGTCGGCCGTAAGAGCGGCCCGGGGCACCTCGATCATAGTCCCGACCTTGTAGTCGATAGAAACTCCGCGCTCTTCCAGCACCTTGCCGGCGGTCTCCTCGGTGAGTATGCGCATGAGCGCCAACTCCTGCTCGAAGCCCACCAGCGGGATCATGATCTCCACGTGTGGCTGTTCGCCCGTCTCGGCAAGCACGTCGCACGCCGCTTCGATGATGGCCCGCACCTGCA
>JADGPI010000316.1 GCA_017882525.1 Thermoleophilia bacterium | reverse complement strand
AAAAAAACCGCGAGTGCCCAGAATCGGGTTGGCCTCGCTCAGGGCCTTGACCTTGCCGGCCAGTTCCTCCTGCTTGGCCACCTCGGCCGCCGCGGCCCCAGTCAGGCGCAGCCGTTCCAGTTCGACCATGACGTCGGTGTAGTTGGGCAGGAACTCGTGTAGCGGCGGGTCGAGAAGCCGGATGGTCACGGGCAGTCCCGACATGGCCCGGAAGATGCCGTCGAAATCTTCGCGCTGGAAGGGAAGGAGCTTGGCCAGATGCCGCTCACGCTCCTCGAGCGTATCCGCCATGATCATGTTGCGCACGTGTGGCAGGCGCTCCTCCTGCATGAACATGTGCTCGGTGCGGCACAGACCGATCCCTTCCGCCCCGAACTCGCGAGCCTTCGAGGCGTCCTCGGGAGTGTCGGCGTTGGTACGCACGCCCAACTTGCGGACTTCATCCGCCCAGGCAAGGACGGTATCCACGTTCTCGTCCATCGACGCGGCCATCAGTTGCACCTTGCCCAGCATGACTTTGCCGGACGCTCCGTCCATAGAGATCCAGTCGCTTTCTCTCACGACCGTGTCGCCCACGCTAAAGATGCCTGCTTCCATGTCGATCTTGAGCTCCTGGGCCCCCGCGATGCAGGGCTTGCCCATGCCCCGAGCGACCACGGCCGCATGCGAGGTCATGCCCCCATGGCTCGTGATGACGCCTTGGGCCTTGATGAGGCCGTGGATGTCGTCCGGGTTGGTCTCCCAACGCACCAGGATGACCTGCTCGCCGGCCGATCCGCGCTCCTCCGCCACGTCCGCGTCGAAGACCACTTGGCCAACGGCAGCCCCGGGGGACGCGCCCAAACCGGTGGTGAGCACGTCGTACTTGCCGTTAGGATCGAGGCGTGGGTGCAATAGCTGGTCGAGCTGCGAGGGGTCTACGCGCATCAGGGCTGTGTCCCGGGTGATGAGGCCCTCTTTGACCATGTCCACTGCCATGCGGAGGGCGGCAGGGGCGGTGCGCTTGCCACTGCGGGTCTGCAACATGTAGAGCTTGGCGTCCTCGATAGTGAACTCCACGTCCTGCATGTCGTGGTAGTGCGTCTCCAGAGTCTCCCGGATGGCATAGAGCTGTTCGAGAGCTGCCGGCATGACCCCACGCAGTTCCTCGAGCGGCCGCGGCACTCGGACGCCCGCCACAACATCCTCGCCTTGCGCGTTCATGAGGAACTCGCCGTAGAAGACGTTCACGCCCGTGGAAGGATCGCGGGTGAAGGCGACCCCGGTGCCCGAGGTCTCGCCTTTGTTGCCGAAGACCATGGTCTGGACGTTCACGGCTGTGCCCAGGTCGTCGGGGATGCCCTGCGTGCGGCGATAGACCTTGGCCCGGTGGTTGTCCCAGCTCTTGAACACGGCCACGATCGACATGTGCAATTGCTGCATTGGATCGTCGGGGAACTGCTTGCCCGCTTTCTCACCGAGGATCCTCTTGAACCGAACCGTCAGGTCTTTGAGATCCGCAGCCGAGAGGTCGGTGTCGAGTTTCGCTCCGACTTCTTCTTTCTTGCCGGTGAGCGCATCCTCGAACAGTTGAGGGTCGACCCCCATCACTACGTCGCCGAACATCGCGATGAACCGCCGGTATGAGTCGTAGGCGAAGCGAGGATTGCCCGTGCCTTGAGCCAGGCCCTCGACGGTGGTGTCGCTCAGGCCCAGGTTCAAGACGGTATCCATCATGCCCGGCATGGAGAAGACCGCGCCCGAACGGATGGACAGAAGCAAAGGGTTGCCGGGATCGCCGAGCCGCTTGCCGGTGAGCTTCTCGAGGCCGCGGAGATGATCTTGAATCTCCTGTTCGAGCCCATCCGGATACCGGCCGTTCGCGGAATAATAGACGCACGCCTCGGTGGTGACTATGAACCCGGGCGGCACTGGGATCCCGATGCCGGTCATCTCAGCGAGATTGGCGCCTTTGCCACCGAGCAACGAGCGCATCTTCGTGTTGCCTTCGGCAAAGTCGTAGACGTTCTTCTTCTGGCTCATCGGAACAGCAGCTCCCTTCGACCGACTGTGGACCCGAACATCCCCCCAGAAACCGTAATTCTAGCAAAACGCCGCCCCGGCTCGACCCTGCCCGAATGACTCTAGCAGTTTGCAGGAATTCTTCGGATATCGACGTGGAGGGTGGCTCGCAGGCCGACTTAACACCCTTCGATGTCAGTGAGAATGGGACCTACGTTGTGCTATGGTGGGAAAACTCTAAGCAACACGACGAGAGGGAAGGGAGGTCTATATGCCCGAGCGGTCAATGGCTAAGGCTCGGGATAGGCGCGACTACGAGAGGACGGCCTCGATCATTTCCGGGGCCCTAACCGTAGTCGGCACGTCCGACTTAGCCATGCGCGGCTTCACCGCGGCTGTGAGAAAAACAGCCAAGTCGCAGCAGCAGCAGATGATTGCCGATTGGTTGAAGAATTACACCGCTCCCGGCCAGCCAGGCAACGCGTTTTTCAAGAATATTCGTCGCCTTCATCCTAACGTTCGTAGACGCTTTGTCGCCGGCATGATGGCCAATTTCTTCATGCGGGATCCGGAGTACACCAAGGCGCTCCTGAAGGAGCGCGACATCACTTCTCCCACGACAATCCTCATCAGTCCCTCCATGCGCTGTAATCTGCGCTGCGTGGGGTGCTATGCGGCAGAGTATGACTCTGAAGACGATCTGTCCGAAGAAATGGTCGAAAGCATCATCGACCAGGGCGAGGAGATCGGCACGCGTGTCTACACCATGTTGGGTGGGGAGCCATTCGTGTGGCGCCCACTGCTCGACATCATCGAGCGCCATCCACAGTCCGTTTTCCTCGTATTCACCAACGCCACGATGATCAACGATCGGGTCGCCGACAGGATCCTCGAGCTTGGGAACGTCTGCCCCACCATCAGCATCGAGGGCGGACGCGAATCCACCGACGCCCGCAGGGGCGAAGGCACCTACGACCGCATCATGGCGGCGATGGACCGGCTCCGCGAACGCGGCATCATGTTCGCCTTCTCGGCGACCGCCACGAGCCAGAACATCGACGAGATCACCTCGGAACCGTTCGCGGATCTCATGGTGGAAAAAGGCGCGTTCTACGGCTGGTACTTCTCGTACATGCCAGTGGGTCGTGAGCCCGACCTGAGCCTGATGCCCACGGCAGACCAGCGCAACCAACTGCGGAAAGGCGTGATGCACATTCGCAACACGCGGCCGCTTCTCGTCGCGGACTTCTGGGGAGACGGCACCCTCACCGGCGGTTGCTTGTCCGGTGGGCGCAAGTACATCCACATCAACAACAAGGGCGACGTGGAGCCGTGCATCTTCGCGCACTTCGCCACCGACAACATCAAAGACAAGCCTCTGATCGATTGCCTGTGCTCCGACTTCTTCCGCGATCTTCGGCGGATGGAGCCCTTTGGCAAGAACCTCTTGAGGCCCTGCCCGATCATCGACCACCCGGCCGTGATGAAGAAAGTCGTGGAGCGCAACAACGCATACCCGACTCACGAGGGCGCCGAGACTTTGATCAACGAACTGCAGCCCGGGCTGCACACATATGCGGCGAGCGTGAGGGACGTCCTCAACCCAGTGTGGCAGAACGAGATGCCCTGGGCGCACAAGTGGCTCGACGCGGACGGCGATTATCAACGCCGCAAGCAACGCGGCCGCGACGCCGACGTCGCTCCGGACGAAGCCGGCGAGCCGGCTTCCGAAGAGGTAGGCGCTCTGAACTAGCGATCCTTCGCCGTCAGGGGGGCCGGATCCGGCCCCGACTGCCGGTTGCCACGGGACACTGGAGGGGCGGCGCCCGCAAGGACGCCGCCCCCATTCTTTTAGCCTTGCAGCACGTCCAGGTAAGCGATCGTGCGAACGGTCGCCGCGATCGCTGCCAGCTGCCGCAGACGATTGTGCCGGACCGCCTCGTCGTCAGCCATCACCAGCACGTCGGCGAAATAGCGGTCCACAGCCGGCCGAAGGCCGGCTAGGGCCGCCAACGCTTCGGTGTAGTTGCCGGCGGCGGCTACAGCCGCCACTTGTCCGGCGGCGGCGCTCCAAGCTTCATACAGCGCTGTCTCCGCCTCCACCACGAACAGTGACGGCAAAACCGGTCCGCCGGCCGCCTCCGGGGGCAACTTCTTGGCCAGGTTCGAGGGCCGGGAGAAGACCGTGACCAGATCCTCCCAGGTCGCCGCGCCGCGAAATGCGTGCAGAGCCAACGCCCGCTTGCGTAGGTCGAGGAAATCGCGCGACGTGGGCAGAACCGCGTCCACCGTGTCCCTGGCGACTTCCTCGTCGGTGAGCGTCTTCGCGAGCCGTTCCAAGATGAAGGCAGTCGCGTCCGCCACCACGGCCGGCCGGGCGACTAGCCCCGAGAAGCGCTCGACACCGTCGTATGCGGCGTCCACG
>JADGPI010000189.1 GCA_017882525.1 Thermoleophilia bacterium | reverse complement strand
GCTGGCATGTGTCCGGCTTCAACGTTCAGCTCACGGGGCTGATCGTATTCTTGGTCGGGATTTTCGGCCTCGTTATCACGCTCAGTCTCTGGGTCACCCGGCGCTCGCGAGGTTCCAGGCGCGACGATGGTGTTCCGCCCCGGGACTACCGGCGGGATGATTCTTCGCCCGGGGACTACCGGTCGGACGATTCTGCGCCTCGTCCCTAGAAGAACTCAATTATCTCTGCGGAGCGCCCGCACCGGATGAGAGCTTTGAACTTCTCCGGCGCCTGCTGATTGGCGCTTCAAGTAGCGCGGAGACGGTAATCCAGAGGCTGGAACCGACCCGCGTGTGCAGGATTCGGAGGCAGCGCTCGAGGAGGAGTTCCCTGGCTTTTCGTGGGTTCTGAGCTCGGGACACCATATCCCGATGGTGACGGTTCCCGAAAGTGAAGCAGTTGGTTTTCCCCAATGGCTGTCCCATCACGGCAGAGGGGGAAAGAATTTGCGAGTTTCTTGGAGACAGAGGTTTAGAGATTTCGGCTGACGTGCATAACCACATTGCGAGTCCCGAGAGATGTAGCGCGGCTGACTGAAAAGACGGCAAGCGGAGTCACTTGGGGCTCGCTTTTTTGTGCGCATGATGGTTGGCCGGGTCCTCTTCTCTTGCATCTTGCTCCTGCGGCGATGTCCGCGGCCTATGCAGTTCCGCGTTTCTCGGCCACCCGGGCCAGCGCAAGCCAGCAGTTGCTGGACTGGGCGCTAAAGTTGCGTCCCTGCTTCTCCGAAGTATCCCTTAGCGGTTTGTTTGCGGGTGAGGTTTGCCTGCGCAAAGGCATAGGGAGCGAGATAGAGTGCAACGAGTACTCCGAAGAGCTAAGTGGTGGGTCATTGCGGCCGTACTCACCCTGGGGGTACTCGGAGTATTCCTCGTCAGCACTCCGGCTCACGCCGCCGATCATTGGACTGACATCACCGATGCCGCCTGGCAGCAGACCTACGGCCTGAGCCCGGCCCAGGTGGCGACCGTCGCCGAGGGCTACTCAGACGGCACTTTCCGACCCACCTCTTCCGCCATCCGGGCCCAATTCGCCAAGATGGCCTTGAGCGCCTTCTCTCTTAGGACTGTGACTCCGTCTTCGCCGACCTTCGTAGACGTGCTCCCCTCGAGTTTCTACTTCTCCTTTATCGAAGGAGGGGTGGCCGCGGGCATCATCGCTCGGGCAGATGCCTACCGGCCACTCGACCGAAGCACACGGGTCGAAGCGAGTTCGATCGTCGCCGCCTATCTCGTGCAGAAAGAGATTTCCACGAACGGCACCATCAACGGGAAGACCGCCACCTACGCCTCGTTGGATGCCTGGTATAGGGCCGAAGGGGGTTCGGTTCTTCACTACTTTAAGGATGAGGCCGCGCTCCCCAGTGCCGATGCGCCCGCGACGGCCTATCTCGTCTACCACCAGGTTATCCAAGGAACAGTGAGAAGCGGCCGCCTTTACATTGATCCGAACGCGACCCTGACTCGGGCGCAAGCGGTCGCCTTCATCCTTCGCTCACAAAGCGTGGAGCTTCGCGCCGCCGCGGCCACGGCGCCCAAGGTCACCGCATTGGGCCCCGTCGAGGGGTTGGAGGCCGGCGGCGGAGAAGTGGTCATCGAAGGCTCTGGTTTTCGAGGAGCTACTTCTGTCGCCTTCGGGGGCGCGTCTATCCCGCATGCTGGCTTCACGGTCGATAGCGATAGCCAGATCACGGTAGAGGCGGTTCCGGCCGGCAGCGGCACCGTTGACGTAACGGTCACCACGCCCCTGGGCCGAAGTGCCGCCGGGCCCGGGGACCTCTACGTCTACCTTGCCACCTTAAGCGATGGAGACAAGGTGGTAGCGGAGGCCGTCAAGTACGTGGGGGTGCCTTACGTGTGGGCGGGGGATAGTCCTTATGGGTTCGATTGCTCGGGCCTTGTCATGTATGTGTTCGGGAATCTCGGGGCGGTCCTGCCCCATAGCTCGCTCTCACAGTCGACGCTCGGTTCGGCGGTCCCCCTTGATGAGCTTCTGCCCGGAGACCTCCTCTTCTTCTACAACCCCGTCCACCACGTGGGTATCTATGTGGGGGGCGGCAACATGATCGATGCTCCGGGGACGGGAGCCTTCGTGCGCATCGAGAAGGCCGGGAGGAGCACTCTTACTGGGGCCCGCCGCATGTTTGCCGAGCCAGCGTCCTAAAGACGAGTCGGCGGGCTGCGACGGTTTCCCAGCGAGACCGGCATCTCTTCGGCTAGATACCTCGTCTCTCTGCCTATGCCCCATGCTCTTGAAGGTTGGCGCTTCCCTGAAAGCGAGGGCGATTGACTCTGTCTCGAGTATCCTGGGAAAGGGATCGTGAGTACTCTCCGCCATCGGCAAATCCTGACGGGGCGGAGTGGATCTCTCGCCAGGAATCGCTCGAAGAATCGAGGTCTTGATGAAAACCATCCTGGTCGGCGTCGACGGTTCCGAGCATGGGGAAGCTGCTCTCGCCTTCGCCGCCGAGGAGGCCCTACTGCGCGGAGCTCACCTGCTCATCGTCTGTGCCTGGGAGAACCCCATGGTGGTCTCCCCAATGGGCTTCTACCCGGCGGAGATGTTCGAGGGTTTGGCCGAGAATGCGAGAAGCATCGCGGAGGTGGCGGTTGCCCGAGTGGCGGAGCTCCAGCCGCTAGGCACTTGCGAAGGCAAGGCGGTCGAAGGCCATCCAGCGGCTGTTCTACTGAAAGAAGCCGAACAGGCGGACATGATCGTGGTGGGAAGCCGCGGCCGAGGCGGGTTCGCCAATCTGCTTCTGGGTTCGGTGACCCAGCAGGTGGTTCACCATGCCCCTTGCCCGGTTGTTGTGGTGCGGTGACAGAGCTTTCGCCTGCGGACCGAGTCGTCAGCTGGTCGTAGAATGGCTGCAGGGAAACATCTGCGGAAAAGGGGTCGCTCATGCCGGTCATCACGATTGAAGGCCCGAGAATCGCTGACCTGGCCAAAAAGCGCAAGCTGGCCAAAGACTTAACAGACGCGGCTTCGAAAGCCTTTGCTCTTCCCAAGGAGACCATCGTCCTCGTCCTCCACGAAACCAGCCCCCGAGTGCGTGGCAACCGGAGGGGAACTCATCTACGACCGCCAAGGAGCCGACGAACAGCCTTCGCTTGCCGTAAACACCGGATGTCCGTGACGCCTCGCCTGGAAGAGCTGAATTACCTCAGCGAGAAGCTCTCGCTTGAGGAACGCGATGGACTTCTTCAGTGCCTGCTCATCGCCGCGCGGGGGAGAGGCCATGATCAAGGTGTTGGAAGACTTGCTGCTTTGCCACGCGACTGACGAGTTGCTGAGGGAGCATAAACCTGGGCCAGACAGCTAACGGTCGCCCCGGTCCTCTCGCGGCCTGAGAGAACCACGACGAGG
>JADGPI010000188.1 GCA_017882525.1 Thermoleophilia bacterium | reverse complement strand
GGCCCAGCGCGAGAGCGAGCGAAGCGTCGCTCGGTCGGCTTAAAGTGAGAGCGAGCGAAGCGTTGCTCGGACAGAAAATAGCCAGAGGAGAGTAGTAACCCCCGCGGAGGAGTCGCGATGCGCCATCGCGCAGCCGGAGCGGGGGTTACTACTCGACGAGTCCCTCCACCACGTACGTCCAGCCTGCCTTCTTGTCGCGGTGCAGCTTGATGTAGCCGCGCGTCTCCGCATCCTGCAGGAGGGCGCTGAAGCTGCGGTATCCGTAGCCGGATTCGCTGAACGACGGTTTCTTGCGCTGCATGGTGTCTTTGACCATGGAGGCGAAGATTGGGTCTTTGTTCTCCCGGATGAGCGCGGCTATGGACTCGAGCAACAGGTCGAAGACTTCGCGCTTCTCCGCGGGGATGTCCGTGGCGACCGGGCCCGGGGCCTGGGCAGGCGCCATCTCGAGATCCTCGTAGAAGATGAACTCGTCGCAGTTGCCGGCCAGGAGGTCGGAAGTCGACTCCTTCATGCCCAACCCGATCACGTGCTTGCCGTTTTCTTTCAGCTTCGACACCAGCGGAGAGAAGTCCGAATCGCCGGACACGATCACGAAGGTGTCGATGTGCTCTTTCGACCAGGCCAAGTCCATCGCGTCCACGGCCAGCCGTATGTCGGCCGAGTTCTTGCCGGTCATGGCACGGCGAGGGATCTCGATCAGCTCGATGGCGTTCTCATGAAGCGGTTTGGTGTATTGCTTGTACTCGCCCCAGTCGGCGTAGGCCTTCTTGACGATGACCTTGCCCTTCTCCACCAGCCGTTCGAGGATCTTGTGGATGTCGAAATCGCCTCGGCGGTGTTTGAAGCCGATGGCCAGGTTCTCGAAATCGATGAAGACGGCCAGTGTTCGTTCGGTCTCTGACATATCGGTCTCGGTGCTCCTTCCTTAAGAACTGCACCAAAGGGTCACTGTGAATGTCGGTAGCATAGCCGAATTCTAAACGTTAAGGGGATTAATTCTGGAATGTCGCCTCTTCTCCTGGTGGCGCGGCATGCCGGCAGTTGGACACGCTGGGCGCCCAGGGAGCCGCGTTCGGCGTCGCTACAGAAGCTCCAGGAAGCTCTCCATCTGCTGGATGGACTTTTCCGCCTGAGGCCCGCCGCGGGCGAGCGCGTCGCCGTCGATGGCAAGGAACGGGATGCCCGCTTCCATGAAGGCAGCGCGGACCACCGGCACCGAGCCCACTCCGTGGCGGCAGCCCCAATGATTGAAGTGCACGGCACCGTCGATCTTCAGTTGCTTGGCCAAAGCCAGGGTCAGCCGGGCGCGACGGGCAGAAGTGCCCCACATGACGTTGTCCGTGAGACGTTTGGCCAGACCGGGGAAGGGATCGTCCGGGTCGACCTTCTCCAGGTGCATCTGACTCATCTCTTCAAAAATCACGGCCGCCCCCTGTTTCTCGATGAGATCGAAGAGCTCGCGGTCGTGGTGTGGCACCGTATGGAGCCATAGGAGCCGTTTCCGCAGACGGCCGTCTGCCATCGGTTCCACCGTGAGTCCCCGCCGGCCTCGCTCAGTGAGCATTTTCTCGAAGTCTTTGGCACCCGCTTCAGTACCCCAAAGGAGCTGGCCGAGGAAGACCGTGGCGAAGACCCGGCGCCCGTTCATCTCGAGGCTGCCTGCCAGACGCTCGGACATGACATGTCCCCAAGCCACGGACGCCCGGTTGGAAAGATCGATGCTCTTCCTCAGCTGGGGCTTCCGTCCGGTCCATCGTCCGATGTTCTCATGCAGTTCCCTGAGCTGATCGGCGACGTCGGCCACTACCTCGCGCCTAGCCTCACCCTCATCCGGAGGTAGAGGCACCCGGATCTCGAAGAAGGGGACGCCGTATCGCACGGCCAGCATGTCGAGCAGGCACTCCTTGCCCAAGCAGAGGGGGGTGGTGCCCAGGCACATCGCGGGCGCGGGAAGCAGGCCGTTCTCCAGGGCGGCGAGCGCTGTGCGGTGGTAGCTGCAGACATCGCGGGAAAGTCGCAGGCGGCCGGTGGCTGCTTCGACTGGGCCTCGCAGATCGGTGCCGGTGAGGACCGCCGACGCCACCTCGGGGATCATCGGGGTTATGCCGTAGGAGCTGAGGAGCTCCGTGGGGAAGAGGTACGAGACCCAGGGTACTATGGCCCCCGGGCGGAAAAGCTCCAGGGAGGCGGCCAATGCGTCGTACTCGAGGCTTGCACGCGCCGTGCGCGTCTGCGCCGCCTTGAGTTTGGTCTGCAGGAGGAAGGCCCTACGCACGAGGGCGGCGCCCCTGGTGTCGCCGGTGATGTCGGCAATGCTGGGCATCGTGGCCTAGTCCTCCTCGACCGGGTCGTCGTCGAGCAGATCGTCGTCCAGCAGCTGGGCCTCTAGAAAAGCCTCCACTCGGGTCCGCAACGGCCCACTCGACTCGAACGGAAAACCAACCTCGATCTCCAAGAAGGGTAGACCGCGCTGTTCGGCCAGTTCGGCGACGGTGAGAGCGTCGTACGACCCGGGGTCGCAGAAACTCTGGCGCGCGTAGATGATGGACGAGGGCTCGGCCTCGTCAAGGCGAAAGGCGAGGTGGTCGCGGCGTGGGGCAGTCGAACATCGGGGACACATGGCTATTGTGAGCAACTGCTCGGCCAAGCCCGCGAAATCGAGCTCGGTCTCGGCCGCGGTCCCGGCTCCGAGCTCTGCGAGCGACCGCCATCGCTCTGGGGAGGTGCAGCTCTCGACGCCCGCGACGGTCGCGCCGAGGTCTTCCACGAGCCGCAGGAGAGAGTCGTCGCTGAGCGGTCCGGCCACGACGAACACGCCTCCTTTGCGAGGCGGGGAGGGATAGTCGACAGCAGGGCTCTGCATCCACGGCAGCTGCGGCTGCGGAACGGACTCACCCCCGGCCTGTTGGTGGTCGACCTCTTGGGCCTCGGCGAGCCCCCCAAGCCGGCCGACAAGCCATTCCTCTAGCTGCGCCAGATCGCCTGCCATGCGCTCCATAGCCAGGCGGTCGGACGCCCGTGGCATCGGAAGGACGAACACCTGGTTTGGATAGGTAGCGGAAAGCAGATCGCCCGCCCGCCGCATTGCGTCGCATCCGCCGGGCACGACCAGGCAGTCTTCGGGGGGAGCCTCGGAGAGCAGCAGGTCTCCGGCGCCGATGAGTCGAGTCACGAACGGGCAGGTCATGGGGTGGACGCTGAGGGCTTCCCGGCGCTGCGGCGCCTGGACCTGTTCCACCGCGCCGCCCAGCCAACGGGGCGAGTAACCATTGCGGGCCAGCAGCCCCAACGGGACCAGGTTACAGGTGTAGTAGGCGTTTGCCATCGCCCGTGAAGGTTAGCTGTCCAAAGGCCGGCATGGCAAGCCCCGGAGGAATATCCCCGGGCGGCTCGAGCCCCGGACGATACATCTTGGAGCGAAGCGCGTGACTCATCGCCGGCTTGGGAGCAGAGACGGTTTGCGCGGCCGCCCATCTGTGCGATATTAGACGGCGATTCTTTTCCAGAGCAGGCGCTGCTTTTGGAAAATGGCCGTCCTGTGGGTTGAGGTCCGCTTTCCCGCTCGCAGACAGGCAGGGGCGAAGCGGCGCATCTACCACAGGAGAGGGCATGCCGAAGAACAAGGTCGTCAGCCTCGAAGAGGCGATCTCGCACGTCAAGTCGGGAATGAGTGTCGCCATTGGCGGTTTCCTCAGCCAGGGAGAGCCGCGGACACTGATCCGGGGTCTTCTGGAAACCGACGCCACAGATCTCACCATCTACGCCTGCACTGGCGGCTTCAAAGACCAAGGGATCGTCGAGTTGATCGTCGCCGGTAAGGTGCGGAAGCTGGTGGCCAGCCACATCGGCACGACCCCGGCCATCGTCAAGGCCTTCCACGAGGGTACGCTCGAAGTGCTGCTCACGCCGCAGGGGACTCTCGCCGAGCAGATGCGTTGCGGTGGGGCCGGCATCGGGGGTTTCCTGACTCCCACCGGCGTGGGAACGGTCGTGGCCGAGGGCAAACAGCATATCGAGCTTGACGGTGTCACGTATCTTCTAGAGAAGTCCATCCGCACCGACGTGGCCCTGGTGCGAGCGCACGCCGGGGATGCGTGGGGCAACCTTAGATACCGTGGCACGGCCCGCAACTACAACTCCATTTGCGCGACTTGCGCCGAGTACGTCATCGCCGAGGTCGAGTTTCTCTACAATCCCGGCGAGATCGATCCCGATAGTGTGCATACCCAGGGCATCTACGTGGATGCCGTGGTGCGTTCCGATATGACCTACTGCGGCAAACCGCTGTCCTGCGACTGATCGCCCTGGGAGAGAGAGCAACATGCAAGACATCAAGAACATAATCGCGGAGCGTGCAGGCGCCGAACTCAAAGATGGAGAGGTCATAAACCTCGGCATCGGGCTGCCGACGCTCGTGGCCAACTACGTCCCCGAAGGGGTGGACGTGGTTATCCATACCGAGAACGGCGCCGTGGGCGTGGGCCCGGCTCCGGCCCCGTATTGTGGCGATCCCGACCGAGCCAACGCCGGTGGTCAGCCGATCACCCTGGGCCCGGGGGGGAGCTATTTTGACGCCTGTACGTCGTTCGCCATGATCCGCGGAGGGCACGTGGACGCCACCTTCCTCGGGACTCTCCAGGTGGACGGCGACGGCAACATCGCCAGCTACGAGATCCCAGGCAAGCTTGTTGCCGGGATGGGCGGAGCGATGGACCTGCTTGTGGGGGCGCGCACGGTGTACGTGGTGACCGACCACTGCTCCAAAGACGGCAAGACCAAGCTCGTGGCGCATTGTACGTTCCCGTTGACCGGCGCCGCAGAAGCCGACGCGATCATCACTGAGCGTGCACTCTTCCGGCACTATCCTGACCGCGGCTTCGTGCTCGAGGAAGTGGCCCGCGGTTACACCCTGGACGACATCGCGGCTGCGACGGAGATGAAGTACACGGTCTCCGACGCTGTGAAGATGGAGGCCTACGGCCCCGGGAAGGACGAATAGGTCGGCTTGTCCGTCGGCTAGACCGCGCCCTGGGAGAGACAATCCCGGGCGCGACCTATTGCCGGGATAGGCGCTCGGCGATCGCCTCGCGGTGCTCCGCCACGAAGGGGGTGGACGGATCGTGTCCACATGTGCGGCACTTCAGGTCGTATGCCGAGTTGATCGTCCGGCATTCGGGGCACATATAGCGTTCCCTCGCTTGCGCCACCCACGCCTGGGCGCCGGCAACCCCTATGCGCTCCATGTCCCTGGCTATCTCAGCTCGGTGAGGCCTCTCCTGACGGAACGACTCGAATTCCGGGCACGGATATTCCGTACACTCCCCGCAGAAAGCATGCCCACGTTCCGTCGCGCACGCGAAGAGGGTGCAGGAGCGGCAGTACTTCGAGCGCCTCTCTGAGCGGCAGCCTTCGCAATAAGTGTCTTCCTCGGTCTGTCCCATGCGCGCGGCGAGAAACGAAAGTCGCTTTGGGTCCTCTTGGCTGGCTATGAAGGCGGCGCAGGCCTCGCAGAACAACCCGCAGACGGCCGCCGCAGGTGGGATCTGGCTGGGGTCGGTCTTACTCTCGAAGGGGGTCATGTTGTCCGTCTCCTCACTCCTCGGGCTGTCAGCCCACTATGGCATCGGGTCAGCCCGATGTGAAGAGGTCATACCACCCCGGAGCGTCATACTACCCTGGAACGCCAGCCTTGCACGTGTCGCGGGCGTCCACTAAACTCTGAAGCCATGGAGAGCACCAAAGGCAGACCCGAAGATCGTCACGGCTTCTGGCGTTGCCCCGCGAGCGTGCGGCTGGCCACGCCCGCCGCGCCTAAAAGCCTTGCTCTCGTCCTTGAACTCCTCCTGCTGCTCCCCCGCTAGGGGGAGATAGTCGCGTGGCCGGCGCCATCCGGCATATCATCCGCACAGTTCGCAACGCCAGGAGGTAGCAGGACATGTCTACGACCGGTGGTCGTCGCAATATCGGTGAGCCGATCGTCATCTTCGATACCACCCTCCGCGATGGGGAGCAGTCACCGGGAAGCAGCTTGAACGCGTCCGAGAAGCTGGAAGTGGCGCACCAACTCGTGCGGCTCGGGGTGGATGTGATCGAGGCCGGCTTCCCCGCGAGCAGCCCCGGCGATTTCGACGCCGTGCACGCGATCGCGAAAGAGGTCAAGGGGGCTGTCATCTGTGGCCTTGCCCGGTGCATCGAGTCGGACATCCGCACCTGCTGGGACGCGATAAAGGAAGCGGAGCGACCACGCATCCACACGTTCGTCTCTACGTCTGACATCCATCTGGAGCATCAGATGAGAAAGAGCCGTGACGAGGTGCTGGAGCTCACGAAGGAAATGGTGGAGTTGGCCGCCTCCCTTTGCCCGGGCGACCTGGAGTTCTCAGCCATGGATGCCACGCGCTCGGATGTGGATTTCCTGGCGAAGGTGGTGGAAACCGCCATCCAGGCCGGCGCTACCACGATCAATATCCCCGATACCGTCGGATACACGCTGCCCACGGAGTTCGCCACGCTCATCGACCAGTTGTACGAGAAAGTGCCCAGCCTCGAGAAAGTGGTGCTGAGCGTCCACTGCCACAACGACCTCGGCGTGGCTACCGCCAACTCGCTGGCTGCGGTGGAGCACGGAGCGACGCAGGTGGAAGTGGCGGTGAACGGTCTTGGCGAGCGCGCGGGCAACGCCGCTCTTGAGGAAGTGGCCATGGCCTTGGTCACGCGCCGCGATATCGAGCAGCGGCCGGTCAACATCGTGACAACCGAGATAGCCCGCACCAGCCGCATGGTGTCCAGCCTTACCGGGCACATGGTTCAGGCAAACAAGGCGATCGTGGGGAAGAACGCTTTCGCGCATGAATCCGGCATCCACCAGGATGGCGTGCTGAAGGAGCGTTCCACCTACGAGATCATGCATGCGAAGGACATCGGCCTCACCGAGTCCGACATCGTCCTAGGCAAGCACTCGGGGCGGCATGCGCTCCGCTCGCACCTGGCTGAGGTGGGCATCCACCTGGATGGGGAGGACCTGGACGAGGCTTTTCGCCGCTTCAAGGTGATCGCGGACAAGAAGAAGGAGGTCACTGCGGCTGACCTGGAAGCTCTGGTGGGCGAGGAGATCCGGGAACGGGAAGATGTCTACTCTTTGACCCGTTTCTATGTGGCGGCCGGCTCGGACATCATCTCCTCGAGCCAGGTTGAGGTCGACACGCAAAAAGAACCTCACGCGGGCAAAGCGTTCTCCGGAGGCTCGGTGGAGTCGATCTTCCTGGCCATCGACGACGCCGTGGGGGTGAGTGGCAAGCTCATGGACTATCAGGTGCGCTCCATCACTTCGGGCAAGGATTCACTGGGTGAGGTGCGGGTGGTCGTGGAGGTGGACGGCAAGCGGTACGCCGGCCAGGCGGTGTCCATCGACGTGCTGGAAGCATCCGCCAAGGCTTACGTCCGGGCGCTCAACAATGTGGCCATGGCTCGGGAGGCCGGTGGAGCCCGGCGCGACCGAGTGTATCTCTAGATCAGACGCGACAAGAACAGACGGGACGAGAGGTCATGATCGACACTGGCGTTGACGGCGGCGCAAACCCCTTCGGGTCATGGACGAAGCTCGACCTGGCCGGCAAGGCAGGCCGGATAGCGGACCTGGGCGCGTTCTCCCGCGCGGCAAATCGCGATCTGACGCGACTGCCCTATTCCGTAAGAGTGCTCCTCGAAAATGCTCTGCGGCATTGTGGGCGCGGCGTGGTACAGGAGTCCGACGTCCTCGCCGTGGCCGACTGGGACGCCCTGGCAGCGACGGGGCCGGAATTCGCTTTCATGCCGGCTCGGGTCTTGCTGCAGGACTTCACTGGGGTTCCGTGCGTCGTGGATCTCGCCGCGCTCCGTTCGGCGTTGGCCCGTCTTGGCAGAAATCCCGCGGTGATCAACCCCAGCGTGCCTGTGGATCTGGTGATCGATCACTCCGTCCAGGTGGACTTCGCCTGTGTCGCCGACGCCTGCCAGTGCAACATGCAGCTCGAGATGGACCGCAACGCCGAGCGCTACGCACTGTTGCGCTGGGCTCAGGGCGAATTCTCCAACCTGCGGGTGGTTCCTCCGGGGGCAGGCATCGTCCACCAGGTGAACCTGGAGTACCTCGCCGACGTGGTGCGACTTGACGCTGCCTCGGTGGAGCCGTGGGTGTATCCCGACACCGTGGTCGGCACCGACTCGCATACCACTATGATCAATGGGCTGGGAGTTCTGGGCTGGGGGGTCGGGGGCATCGAGGCCGAAGCCGTCATGCTGGGGCAGCCGTATTTCATGCTTGTTCCCCAGGTGGTCGGGGTGCGCCTCAAGGGGTCGCTCCCCATCGGCGCCACCGCCACCGATCTGGTCCTCACGGTCACGCAGCTGTTGCGCGGTGTTGGTGTCGTGGGCAGATTTGTGGAGTACTTCGGGGCGGGCGCGGAAAGCCTGACACTAGCCGACCGGGCTACGCTAGCCAACATGGCGCCGGAATACGGCGCGACCTGTGGGTTCTTTGCCGTTGACGGCACCACGATCGACTACCTGCGCTCGACCGGTCGCCCGGCCGAGCTCTGCGCGCGAGTGGAAGCTTATTGCCGCGCCCAAGGATTGTTCCGCACTGATGAATCGCCGGAGCCGGGCTTCTCTCAGGTGGTCGAGCTCGACCTGGCCGACGTGAGGCCGAGCCTCGCCGGTCCGCGTCGTCCGCAAGACAGGGTGCCGCTGGAGGCCATGAGCGAGCGGTTTCGCGAGAGCCTCCCCGATCTCGCCCAGGGAAGGACGGAGATCACTGAGGCTGAGGTAGAGCTTGATTCTGGAAAGTCCGTCGTCCGCGACGGCGCCGTCGTCATCGCCTCCATCACGAGCTGCACCAACACGTCCAACCCCATCCTTATGCTCGGCGCCGGGGTTCTCGCGCGGAATGCAGTGCGGCGCGGGCTTTCGCGGCCGGCGTGGGTGCGGACCAGCCTGGCACCAGGGTCGCGGGCGGTCACCGGATATCTCACCCGGGCGGGTCTTCTGCCCTATCTTGAACAGCTGGGCTTCGACGTCGTCGGCTACGGCTGCGCCACCTGCATAGGGAACAGCGGGCCTCTACAGCCAGGGCTGGAACGGGCGGTGCGGGAGCAGAAGCTGGTCCTTGCAGCGGTGTTGAGCGGCAACCGCAATTTCGAGGCGCGGATCCATCCCTTGGTGCGGGCCAACTACCTGGCATCGCCGCCGCTGGTGGTGGCTTACGCGCTGGCGGGGACGGTTGACATCGATCTCACCAACGAGCCGCTGGGCTGCGACACCCAGGGAACCCCAGTCTACCTGCGGGATCTGTGGCCATCAGCCGCCGAGCTCGAGGAACTTGCTCATGCGGCTCTGGGGCCTGATCTGTTCGTGCAAGAATACGCCATGGCCCTCGAGGGAAGCGAGGCGTGGCGCGAGATGGCAGTGCCCACGGGGGCGCTCTTCCGGTGGGACCCCGAGTCCACCTACGTGCAGGAGCCGCCATTCTTCAACGGGTTCACCCCCGAACCGGCGCACCTGGTCGACCTCTTGGGAGCCCGCATCCTCGCCATCCTTGGCGACTCTGTGACCACCGACCATATATCGCCTGCGGGGTCCATCTCCCCGGATAGTCCGGCAGGGCGATTCCTCATGGAGCACGGCGTGCAGCCCTGTGATTTCAACACATACGGCTCGCGCAGGGGGAACCACGAGGTGCTCATGCGCGGTACCTTCGCCAATGTCCGGCTGCGGAACGCGATGGCGGGCGGTCGCGAGGGCGGCTGGACCGTCCACCATCCCACGGGCGAGATGATGACAATCTACGACGCCGCGTGCCGCTATCAGGCGGAAGGCGTGGCCTCGGTCGTTTTCGCGGGCAAGGAGTACGGCACCGGGAGTTCTCGAGATTGGGCAGCCAAAGGTCCAGCGCTGCTGGGCGTGCGGGCGGTGGTAGCCGAGAGCTTCGAGCGCATCCATCGCAGCAACCTGGTGGGGATGGGGGTGCTCCCCCTGGAGTTGGAGCCGGGGACCACGGTGGAGAGCCTGGCACTCGACGGCAGCGAAGTGGTGGACATCCAGGGCATCCGTCAAGGCCTGGGCCGGGGTTCGGCGGTGACGGTCTGGGTTCGCCGCGCAGGAAGCGCGGGAGGAGTCGTGGCGGCCGGCGCCGAGGCTGACGCTGGGCCGGGCCTCACCGTGGACCCCGAGCCCGACACGCAGCGCTCCTTCGTGTGCCGCGCCCGTCTCGATTCGTCCGTGGACGTCGAGTACTTCCGGCACGGAGGCGTGCTACCGAGGGTCCTGCGGCTCAAGTTGGGAGAGAGCGGGCTCTAGCGCAACGCTACGACGCGTAGCCCTCGAAGCTTTCGATGACCGTCTGGCTCTTGGGGATCTCGAGCTGCTCCATCACCTTGCGCATGGCCGTGATCATAGGCGGTGGCCCCACGATGTAGTACGTCCATTCGCGGGGGTCGGGTAGCTCGGCGCGCACGACGTCCGCCGTGATGAAACCGCTATATCCCTTCCAGGACTCTGTGGCATTTGTGATCACGTGGATCACCCGCATGCCCGCGAGCGAACGCTCGAACTTGTCGAACTCGTCTTTGTAGACGATGCCGTCCTCGGTCATGCTCCCGTAGAACACGGTGAGCTGCTGGTCTGGGCGACGGCCCTGACCATTGGTGTCAAACAGGTATTTGAACATGCTACGGACCGGCGTGACTCCGATGCCGCCGGTGAGAAAAGCGATCTTCGGCGTGTCGTAGCCGAAGAGGAACGCGCCGTATGGCCCTTCGATCTCCACTTCGGCCGCCAGAGTCAGGGCGTCCAAAGCATTCTTGAAGTCGGAGCCGGTGAGCCGCGTGGTGAGTTCGATGACAGATTCAGTGGGTGAGTCGGCGTGGCTGAAGTGATGGTCAAGGGGGCCGCCGGGCGTGGAAAGTGTGATCGTGTACCACTGTCCCGCTTTAAAAGCGTATTCCGGGGGGCGGGAGAACCGATAGCTCGTGGTGTCGGTGCTGCGGACGATCTTCTCCAAAAGAGTGCTCTTGAATGTCATGGCTGCCATCAGCCCGGGCCTCCTGTTTGTTCTCTTCCGTGCGGCGAAGCTGGCGGCTTGCCGTTAGAATAGCTAGCTGCCCGGCACGAACCGGGCGCAAACGTGGCACTCGGCCCTCGGGTGCCCGAGGCGGGAGCGTCCAGTGCCCGGAACCCCGAGCTCCGATCTTCGTGCAGGCTCCGAGCGTGTACCCGTGGTGGCGGCACGTTGCAGCGACTATGAGTTCGCCACGGTGCGGGCGGCTCTGCGCCGGGTACTCGCCCCCCTTGGTGGTATGCAGGCATTTGTCCGTGCTGGAGAGCGCATCGCTCTCAAGCCAAATCTTCTGCTGGCCGCATCTCCGGAGTCCGGCATTACCACTCATCCGGCAGTGGTGGCCGCGGTGGCGCTCGAAGTGCTGGAGGCCGGGGCTCACCCGGTGGTGGTAGAGAGCCCGGGCTCGGGCATCCTCTATTCGAGAACGGTGGTGGACCGGGTTTACCGCAAGACCGGGCTGCGCGCGGCGGCTGAGCGACATTCCTTCGACCTCAACCTGGATATGGGTTGGGAGAGTGTGTCGAATCCACAGGCGAGGCTGGCAAGACGGTTGGACGTTGTGAGCCCCGTGCTGCGGGCAGACGGCGTCATCAATCTGGCCAAGTTCAAGACCCACAACTTCATGACTTTCACCGGCGCCGTCAAGAACATGTTCGGGGTCGTGCCCGGCGTGAGCAAGGTGGGATATCACGGAAAGCTGGCCGACCCGAAACGCTTTGCGGATATGCTGCTGGATATCGTCGGACTTGTCGCACCCCGCCTCAACATCGTGGACGGCATCACGGCACTGGAGGGATCGGGGCCTGGGACGGCCGGCAAGGCTCGCCAACTGGGCGTTCTTCTCGCAAGCGCCGATCCCGTGGCGCTGGACGCGGCCTGCTGCCGTATCGCGTGCATCGACACCCACGCAGTGCCCGTGCTGGTGGCGGCCCGGGACCGGGGCCTGTGGACCGGTCACGCCAAGGACGTGGAAACGGTCGGGATTCCGTTAGCCGAGCTGCAGGTGAACGATTTTGAGCTGCCGGGCCGTCTCACACGCGCGGTTGGCGTGAGCTCGGTCGCGACCGTCGAGCGGCTGCTGAGGCCCGTGCTCCGGAGTGCCTTCAGCCCTCTTCCTCATCCCAAGAAGGGCCGGTGCACCAAGTGCGGCGCGTGCGAACAGGCTTGTCCCGCGGGGGCCATTCGGATGGATGAGCAGGTGGCCGCGGTGGATCGTTCGCGATGCATCCGGTGCTATTGCTGCCACGAAGTTTGCCCTGTCGCCGCGATAGACCTGGAATTCTCTGGAATGGGTAGGGTAGTTCAT
>JADGPI010000187.1 GCA_017882525.1 Thermoleophilia bacterium | reverse complement strand
GGGCCATGGTTGGCGTGCGCGGGGGATGTTGATCAGTGTGGTGCGGATGGTGCCGGTGCGGGCCTTGCCCAGCTTCCCGCCGGCGAGCACCCCGGCCGCTCGGGACAGATTATGAGCCATCACCCTTTCATGCTTTCATGACCATGTTCGACAACGTCCAGGCCCCACCCCAAGCGGCCTGACCCACCGATCACCCGCCACCCAGGCCCGACCCAGCGCCACCCGGACAACCCGATGACCGATCGGGCGATACCGGCCACCCCGCCGGTCGGCTGCCACCCTTCAAGATCAACTAGATTAACTGGCGGGCTACGCGGTGAATTTAGGCCTGAGACGGACCACCCCGGCGAATGGTCGCCTCACAAGGTGTGTTCCGCCTATGGCGGCGTGCACCCCCGGAATCAGCTGGCGACCTTTCGGCGAGGGCTGAAAGGCGTTGGCCACAGTGGTGCGAGACGGAATCATAGTGTGTAGGACAGATCCGAGGGCGAGGGGACTTACGGATGACCGCCGGTTGATCCGATCGAGGCGACTGTTTGTACTTGGTGGTGCCTCGCCGGCCCCCGCGCGTCCACGTTATCGAAAGGATAAGGCAAGGAGTTATCGCCCCCAAGCTCCCAACGGGCAAGCCGCCCGGCCACGGTTGCCGAGCAGCCGTGTCGTTGGATGATTTCGGCGCCGAGCGCATTCATCGACGGGTACGGGGTGGATATTTTGCAGGATATTCAGGAGCATGTCAACGGAACCGCCATCATTGGGAAGAGGTGCGATATTTCCACATCAAGCAAAGCCAGGGCGGGGAGACTGAGTGCATACTGTGGGGGCCCTGTTGCTCGGGCCGGGCGTCGGGGTGGCATCAACGAGATGTGCGGTACGTCGACCGACCGTTCGGCACGCCCCTGCAGAAAGTCGATGTCGAGGCGTTGTGCGCGGTCGATGTTGAGGACCTTCACCAGCGCGACGACTGGTGTACTGATCGCCGTATTCGTCATCGCTATGGGCTTACCCGGCGTTCCTACGGTATATGGCGCCACAGGCTTGGCGTGGGCATCCCAGCGGATGAGCGCACCCCGTCCATACGACTGTGACGCTGATCTGGGTCTTGACCCCAGTCAGTTTATGAATTTTGACACGATAGATGAGCTTCCTGGAATTGCCGAGAACTCGATTAAGGGCACGGATCCGGCGACCGGTTTGCCACCGGAGTACACGTACGTGAACGAGTTCGATAACGATACTTACAAGTCCCTGTCCGATCCTGAAGTAGCCGGCAAACTGGATTCTGTATCCGCAAATCCCGACGACTACCCGATCACGAGTGAAACCACAAACCCCATTCAGCAGCGGATCAACCGCATCTGGGCTGCACGAAACCGGTACCTGCAGGCATACTCTGCCAAGGTTGCTCAAGGTCAAACCGCTACCAAGAAGGAGTGGAGCAAGTGGCTGAAGAAGTACATCAAGAATCAGGGAAACTACGCCAAGGGAAAGGCGTACGAGTCGGAATTTCTGAAGCAGCATGGAATGGGACCGGGGTGGAGGTGCGATGAGCTGGTCGGAAAGCGGTACTACGACGCAGTCAAGATCAACGACAAGTTGAAAGTGGCGTACGAGTTCAAAGCCGGCAACCAGCTCAGCCAAAAGCAAGTGGGGGACGACTGCGACAACATCATCAACAGCGACATCGTGGTCATCTACGTGGTGGGCAAGGGTCTGCCACCCCGGTTCCAGGCGTTGATTGACCAGTGTAAGGAGAAGATCAAGAATGCCAAGGGACCGGATACCGATACCAGCAAGTGGATTCGAGTGATCACCTGGCAGGCCAAGCCCAAGGTCATCAACGCGCCGCTCACTATCGACGGAGTGACGCCCGAGGGCAGCGGCACCGCCGCGGAGATCGCCTCCGACGAGGAGGACTCCATGGTTTATGAGGATGAATCCCTGGCCGAGACACTGGACCTGCCCGACGAGGACGCGCAGGGCGGTGCCTCAGACGCTGGGGCATCTGGAGGAGCCAATGCTCCCGCCCCGGCGGATGCCAATGCTCCCGGCGGAATCGATCTCTCCTCGGTGGAGCTCCGATATCTCCACGACGACTCCCAGGGATTCAGGTATGCGTTCCAACTTCCAGGCGGGACCATACCCGAGGGTGGCATCGATGCGACCTCTGCCAGCACCGCGACGGCCTCAATGCACCAGGCCTCGGATGCGTTCTTCGTGTGGCTGAAGCTTGACCCGTCGAAGTTCTGGGTGAATCTGAACCCCAATCAGCCGGACACGATCATCGACCCGGAGCTCGCCAAAACCGACGTGGGTAGGGTGTTGCTGGAGGCGGACTTCAAGCTCAAGCAGCTCAACGCCAGAATGTTCAACCCGGACACCCCATCGGGGGCAAACTTCTGGCGCGACCTCAACGCATCCAGGTTCTGCATGACCACCCGGGCTTGGATAGTTCCCCTGCCGGCAACTGTGTATCAAACGTCGAACGAGCTGTACATCGTGGACGCACCGCTCGACGTGAAGGACGAGTCCAACGGTGCAGGAACGACGCTTCCGTCCCAGTGCGCCGGCATGGGACCCGCGGATGCGACTCGCGCATCTCAGGTCTTCGATGCCGATATCCTGCCCGCGGTGCGGGATGCGGTGAACACCTCCCCAGACTTCGCGGAGCTGCGGCGAGCGTACCGCAGCAGGGTTGCCGCCGAGTGGTACAAGAACCTAGCCGGGTACCACGCTTTGCCCAACACCATCGATCAGCCTGGGACGAACATTACCCTTCCTCAGTACAAGTTAACGGGAGTTGACGTCTCCCGGTTCGCATCCCAGCAGCCATGGAGCCCTCAGGACATCTTCAACCAGTATGTCGCCGCCTACCAGAACCCCACCCTCACCGAGGTGACCCACCCCGTTAACGGGATCGATGAGACAGTCACGTTTGGCATCGGCGGAGTTGACTTCGGAGAGATGCCAACCCCGACAAAACTCACCCAGACGGACCTAGCTGCGCGGTGGCCGGGCGCATACGACGCCGCCAAGACATCCCTTCTCGACGTCGCCCAGGATGGCAACGGTGCCACATGGCTGGGAGGTAGGACCGGCCCTCTCAGGGCGGTGCTGCCGCCCAAACCACCGCCTGCACCCTCCACCTCGACCTCCGTCAAGCCGACCCAGACGACGTCCAACGCCGCCGAGAGTGCTTCGCCGCCAGGTTGGTTCGTGGTGATTGCGGTTGTGTTGGCCGCGGGGCTCGTGGCGGTCGGCGTCCTCTGGGTGCGCGCCAACAGGAGGGGACCCTCCCGCGGCGACAAGAGCCCCAAGACCAGTGACATGAAGTAGGACGACGTAACGTCAGATGTCTCACCGGTGTATCGATTCGAGCAGGAGGGCCGAACGCGTGACCGAGAAACCTGGGGGACCATACCCCCTCGACATCTCCGACGCCTGGTGTGATGCGCAAGAGCGCGCGTTCAGCACCGGGTCGTGGCCGCACTCCGGAAGGCACGACTGGGACTTTTCCCCGGAGTCGCTGGATCTGTTGGAGGAGCTGCTGCTGGAGGAGTTCGCCGATCCCAGCGAGGTGGAGTCGCCGCAGCATGCGGCGGTCATCGGGGTCGCCTCCTGGTATATCGGGGAGGTGTACCTAAGGGCGAAGGGAGGGGGGTACTGGCTCTACGTCGACATACCCGAGCGAAACGACGGCATGTACGTGGGTCGTCCCTACGTCTACCGTGTCGATGAGTGGGAGCGGACGAGAAGCATCATACCGGTGGGGCGGATCCGGTGGTTGATCGCCGCACGGAAACCAGGAACGCTGTTGGAGGGGATTGACCTCTTTTAGAAGAAGCCGGTGAGTCGCTGCCAGATTCCTGTCTGATTCCTTTCCGTGCAAGGGACAGCAGGCGGAGCAGTGCCGACACAATGAGCCAGTCCAGCAAGACCGGGAAGGCGTGTGGATGAGGACCTGAAGGCCCGCGTATCAGCGCCGCGATCCACGCCGCGGAGCGGTGGTCGCTGGCTAACACAACGATAGATCATGCGGGACAAGCGGAAACTGCACGCTAGGACAAAACAATGGCTCGATATTCGTAGGTAGCAAAATGGTTCCAGAAGCCAGGTAAATGCCTAAATAGGCGAGGGCGAGATGCGTTGTGAATACAGCAGTCTCGATCCACTCTAGCGGATAAGGGCGAGAGTTCTTGGTGGCGCGAAGCGCCACCAAGCGCTTAGCCCGCGGGGGGATCCGACTGCTGGAGGATCAGGCAATTCCATGCCGGCCTGTGCCGTACGGCGGCACCCACGAGTTCCCGGCTGAGAGAGATCGAGGTTCATGCATCATGGCACCGAAAGCACCTACTTGTGCCCGTCACCGGCGAGAAGACCCCGTACCCCCACAAGCGGACCGTGCTGTCCGACGCGAAGGCAGGACTAAGACCAACATCCGCAAGGCCGCCGTGGCAGTCGCACTGGTCGCCACCATTGCGTCTGCCGGGTGCTCGAACCCGGCCCCGGCACCCGATCCGGCCGCCGTACAGTCGGCCCTGTCCGCCCTCTCGGCATTGTCGGCCGCCGTCCCGCAGCAACCCACCGCCTGGACCACGGCCGCCGTGCCCGCGACTGACGGCAAGCCGACGATCGGTGACAGCCAGAACTACACGTACCGCCTGGCGGGCACCCAGCCGGGAAATGCCGTCGTCACGCTCAAGAGCGCGGTCTGGACCAATGATGCGCAGAAGCGGTACTACCCGACACCCACACACGGTCAGTGGCTGATGGCGGACGTGCAGATCGAGAAGCCTGGCAATGATGGGTCCGTGGAGTACAACTCGTTGGACTGGAAACTCCAGGACACCAGCGGAGTCATCTACAACACTGACACGATGGTCGGAGACCTGGCTACCGGATACCTCGACACTCCTGGTTCCTCGGTCAGCGGCAACGTCGGGTTCGACGTGCCGACCGGCGTCGGCTACACCCTGTTGTTGACCGACTTCATGGGGCACACCGAGGTCTCCTGGGAGATCCCGGCATGACCCCTTTGCGACACGAGGTCTCACGATGTGAGAGAACACGCGGATTGGAGGACCG
>JADGPI010000186.1 GCA_017882525.1 Thermoleophilia bacterium | reverse complement strand
TGTTCGAAGCCGTCATGAAGCGAACGGAATCACTCGTGTGCGGCGTCGAGTCCATGATGGAGACGATGCCTCCCCTGGCGCGGCAACTACAGCCGTCAACGCCCGATACCCTCATACATGTCAACCTGCCCGGGGCTGAGCAACCGTCGTCCGTCGATCACGACGGGCGTGGCTCCACGGGCCCGCAATCGCGGCCCGAAATCGGCAAACTCTGCCCAGCGCGTGATGAGCACCAGAGCCTGGGCTCTCTCGAGCGCCTTCTCGAGGGTCTCGTGCAGGCGAATCTCCCTCAGATCCGGATGATCGCTTTCCTGTATCAGCGGATCATAGGCCTCGACATGCGCACCCGCATCCCTGAGAAGCCGGATCTCGGGAAACGCCGGCGACTCGCTAAGATCGTCGGTGTGAGGCTTGAAGGTCACACCAAGCACGACCGCGCGCACCCCGTGAAGGTCCGGCAGGCGCTTGCGCAGCAGCCGCAAGACCTCCTCCGGCTGCCCCCGGTTGATGGCGAGGACGGCCCGCTGCAACGGCATGTCGACTCCGTGTTTCTCGCCGTGCGCTATGAGTGCCGTGACGTCCTTGGGCAGGCAGCTGTCGCCAAATCCGCAGCCGGGCTCGAGGGACGAGGCGATTGGTGCGAGCACTGACGGAAGACCAGCCTGGCGTGAAGTGAGGTATGCCGAAAGGTGCACGCCCCGCATGACGTCGATGGCGTCCACGTCGCCGAGCCGGGATGAAAGGCGCGCAAGTTCGTTGGTGAAGGAGATCATGGTTGCCAGCAGCGCGTTCGACGCGTACTTGATCATCTCCGCCGTGGAATTGTTGGTCTCTACGATCGGGACATTCGCGAATCCGGCATAGAGTTGGCGCAACAACCGCCTCGTTTCGTCGTCCGCCGCGCCCAGCACTATACGATCTCGCCGCATGAAGTCCGCAACGGCTTGCCCCTCGGTCAGGAACTCGGGATTCATCCCCAGCCCTAGGCGCCTCGGCGCGTCAGGCCTGCGCCATCAACCGTTCTGCCACGACCCGGCCGATGGCGAGCGATGCTGTCGCCGCAGGAGACGGCGCGTTCAGTACGTGGAGCGAGCGTTCGCCCTCCACGAACAGGAAGTCATTGACAAGCTTCCCCTCCCGATCCACCGCCTGGGCACGCACGCCGGACCCTCCGGCCTCCAGGTCTTCCGCCCGTACGGCGGGGACCAGCTTCTGCAGCGCCTCGACAAACCGCGCTTGGCTCCAGCTCCGCCCCATTTCCGCCAGTCCCAGGCGCCAGTGCCGCGCAGCAAAGCGCCAGAATCCCGCATAGCCCAGCATTTCCACCGCATCGTGGAGGCAGAAGTCGCTGGAGCGATAGCCCTCGCGGTGCCAGGCCAAGACTGCGTTGGGTCCCGCCTCGACGCGCCCGTCGAGCCGGGGAGTGAAGTGCACCCCCAGAAAGGGGAAGGCGGGGTTCGGCACCGGATAGATCGGCCGGCTCACTAGGCTCTGCGCCGCCGGTGCAAGCTCGCAGTACTCGCCACGGAAGGGGACGATCTGCACCTGCGGGTCCACCCCCGCCATACGCGCGATACGGTCCGCTTGCAGGCCGCCGCAATTGACCACCGCGCCGGCTTCGATCGAGCGTGAGCTGGTCGTCACGGTGATACCTCCACCGGCGCCCCGGATGCCAAGCACGCGAGCATCGGTGCGCACCTCGCCGCCTAGGCGTTCAATCACCTTGCGGTAGGCTCGGGCCACTTCGGCGTAATCCACGAGGCCGGTCTCTGCGACGAGCACTCCCGCGACTCCCGCCACGTTTGGTTCGAGCGACCGAAGTTCGGCTGCATCAAGTGCGCGAAGGCCAACGAGCCCGTTGGCCGTCCCCCGTCGGGCGAGTTCCTCCAACGCCGGCCGCTCGGAGTCTGAGGTGGCCACCACCAACTTGCCGCTCCGCCGGAACGGAACCCCCTCTCGCTCGAGAAAGGCGTGAAGGGCTTCCCGGCCCTCCTTGCAGAGGCGCGCGCGGAGGGAACCCGGCTGGTAGTAGAGTCCGGCGTGGATGACGCCGCTGTTGTGGCCGCTCTGGTGCGGTGCCACCCGCCCCTCGGCCTCAAGCACGACCACCCGCCTTCCGGCCTCCCCGAGGGCGATGGCTGAACCCAAGCCGACGACCCCGCCGCCAATGACCACCACATCGAACCGAGCATCCGTCACGAAGCCACCCCTATCTGTTGCGCTGGCGCCACCATCGTGGCAGATCGCACCGGCCAGCCCGGTATTGGAAATCTGGCCCAAGAGTGTAAGTTCAATAATAGCAGTGACCTTCAACGAGCGACAGCGGTTCAGTTGAGCACGTCTCTTGCCACCCCCCACACCAGGCTCCCACATCTGGTGGGGGCGGTGACCATCGACCTGGGGCCCCCACATGCGCGTTCTGGTGACCGGACACAATGGCTACGTCGGCTCTGTCATGACCCAAGTGCTCCGGGAGGCGGGCCACGATGTCCTCGGCCTCGATACCTATCTCTTCGAAGGCTGCACCATGGGCCCGGAACTGGCGGACGTGCCTGCGCTCCGGATGGACCTGCGGGACGTCGAACCGCACCACCTGAACGGCCTCGACGCGGTGGTACACCTGGCCGCGCTCTGCAACGACCCCCTGGGCGCTATGCACCGCCAGACCACATATGACATCAACCTCGAGGCGAGCGTCCGTCTCGCTGAGGCCGCGAAGTCCGCAGGGGTGCCAAGGTTCGCCTTCGCGTCGTCCTGCAGCCTCTATGGGGTGGCGGGGACCGAGGCTGTGACGGAAGAATCCGAATTCCACCCGATCACGGCCTATGGCGAGTCGAAGGTCTGGGCCGAGCAGCGCATATCACCCCTGGCCGACAAGAAGTTCAGCCCGACGTTCCTCAGGAATGCCACAGCTTACGGCCCGAGCCCCAGGCTCCGCGCGGACATCGTCATCAACAACCTGGTGGGCTACGCGATGACCACCGGCGAAATCGTGCTCAACAGCGACGGCTCCCCCTGGCGGCCGCTGCTCCACGTCCGAGACATGGCGGGGGCCTTTCTAGCGGTGCTCGAGGCGCCGCGCGACGTAGTGCACAACCAGGCGTTCAACATCGGCCGCACCGACGAGAACTACCAGGTCAAGGAGCTGGTGCGCATGGTCCAGGAGGCG
>JADGPI010000185.1 GCA_017882525.1 Thermoleophilia bacterium | reverse complement strand
GACGGCTTGAACCGGGCGGTCGCCCGGCGGCGGTGCGGCGGCGACGGTGCTGCGGCGGCGGAGCTGCCATCTGGGGCGTGGCCGCTGCCGGACGCGGCCGGGAACTACGCCGTGGTTGTTGCCCGGAAACGCGCGACTTGGGGGGAGGGCAGGATCTCCCAAGTGCCTCGCGCACCAAGCACACGGGAGCCCACCTGGAAGTGCAGCATGGCGATGCCGCAGTCCAAGCGACGGGGGACGCGACCTTCCGCGCCCTTCTCCACGATCGATACCGTTACGGAATCGGCGGTTCCCGGCTCGAGTTCGAATCTCCAGGGTTGGCGGTTCACCGCGGACGGAGCGATCACAGCGAGCCTCACGCCTTCGGCTGCCCAGTCCGGCCAGATGCCGGCATCGAAACCGGGGGCCACTTCCTCGATGGGCTTCCTTTTATGCGCGCCCACGATTCTCTTGAGCATCCTCTCGCTGGATCGCGGCCGTGGCTTTGCATGACCGATCGGGGATATCGCGAAGATCCGCTCGCCCGGAGCCAAGGAGACGAGTTCAGCTGCAATACGCCGGTCGAAGAAGCCGGCCACCCAGCACGTGCCGAGGTCACGGGCGGTAGCTTCGAGGATCGCTGCTTCCCCCAGGTACCCCACGCTCTCCTCCACGGCGAAGGCGGCCTCGTCGCCGATCATGATCAGCGCTGAGGGAGCATCCAGCACTTTGCCGTAGCCGCCCACCATGCCGGTGAACACTGCGGCAGGCGCGACTGGGGCCACCACGACGCGGGCGACCTCTTTGCCGGGTAGCTGCGCGCAGAACTCGACCAGACCGTCGATCGAGGTCGCGTCTACAGGATCCCCGGTGTAGGTGCGGGCAGAATGGCGGACATCGATCGCCGCGGCCCACTCGGCGACGGGCAGTTCGGCAAGAGCGACGGGGAGGTCGTTCATTTCTGCAGCAGGGACTTCCCTATTTCCCACGCCCTTCCCACCTCCTCGCCGAGAGCCCGGTATGAGGCTCCGGGCATCGTGAGAACAAAGGGGCGAAGTTTGACCGCATCGACGGCGTCATCGGTGAGGATGGACTCGCTGGCATACACATTGACTACGTCCGCGATGAAGAGGAAGCTGCCCGGCAGTTCGACCGTCTGCGAAAGCCTGCACTCCATGGTAAGCGGGCACTGCCGCACCATCGGCGCCGACTTGAGCGCTCCCTCGAAGACCTCGACATGCGCAGCCTTGTCCTCGTCGCGACCGGAGACCAGCCCGCAGTAGTCGACGAGGGTGGCCTGATCCACGCTGGGAATGTTGACGCTGAATTCCCCCGTCTGCTGGATACCTCTTGCCGTGTGCTGTTTGCGGGCGACGCAAAGGCCGATCATCGGGGGATCGGAGTTGAGTTTGGTGACCCAGGCCACCGTCATGAAGTTCCGTCTGCCGTCGGCGACCGTGCCGGCGATTACGACGGGCATGGGGTAGATATGGAAGCTCTTGCCGATGTTCCTCTTGGCCATGATCACTCCCGGCTTTGGTTGCATGTCTTCCTGACCAGCGTGGGAATAACGCTTCACATGTTACCTTGTTGCCCGGACGGACACTTCGGGTGGACACTCAGGACGGCTCGTCCCGCTGTCTGGGGATCCGGTGCGGCCATGGGGCCGTGGGTCCGCGCTCAGTCGGTCTGGTCGGCCGGCTCGGGCACCAAGGGGGCGGTAGCTTCCGCGATACCGGGGGGAGCGTGCTCCGGGACGGGAGCGTTCTCGGCCCGGGCGCTCCCAGCGGCGTGTCGGGCCATTTGGGCCTCCGGCGAAGTGTCACGGACCATGACGAAACCAACGATGGCGCCGGAGAGCACCACGAGGCCGCAGGTCCACAGCCCCACATGCAGCCCGGACGTGAAGGACTCCCCGATAATGCGGGAAATGACGTGAGGATCGACACCCGATCCCGCGGGGAGTGACACCGATTGTCGTCCCTGGTGGGCAATGGCGATGATTCTTTCACTGACGGCTGGCGACAGATTGAGCGCGTGCACGCCCTTGGTGAGCTCCGAGCCGAAACGGCTCGTCACGATGGAGCCAAGGAGCGCGATGCCGAAGACACCGCCCACCTGACGGGTCGTGTTGGAGGTGGCCGAGGCCATTCCCGCCCGCGCGGCTGGAACGGTGCTCATGATCGCCGTGGTCATCGTGGGCATGACCAAGCCGCAGCCTACACCCATTATCACGAGCATCCACCAGAAAGAGCTGAACGCGGAAGTAGCCTGGACAGTTGTGAACAGCAGTATCCCTCCGCCCAGGAGGATCATGCCGACGGTGATCGGGGCCCGGGCGCCGCCGCGGCCCACGATCCGTCCCGAGAGAATGCTGGCGACCATCACGGCGAGCGTGTTGGGCAGTTGTCGGAGGCCGGCTTGGGCTGCGGAGTACCCAAGCACGTTCTGCATGAACAGCGCCAGGAAGAACAGGATGCCGAAGAACCCGAAGCTCACGAGCAATCCCACGAGATTGGCGCCGAAAAATGTGCGGTTGCGGAAGAATTTCAAGTCGAGCATAGGGCTGCGAGTGCGCATCTCCACGACGGCGAAGGCAGACAGCGTAACGACCGCAACGATGAACACGCCGACGATGCGGGTAGAGCCCCAACCGTACGTATTGGCCTCGATGAACCCATAGGTGAGGGCGGCAAGGCCCACTATCGCGAGAAGTTGACCGGGGAGGTCGAGGCCGCGGCCCTCGGGGTTCTTGGACTCGCGGACTACCCGAGTGGTCAAGACCAGGGCGATGATCCCAATGGGGACGTTGAGGTAGAAGATGCTCTGCCAGCCGAGAGAGTCGACCATAACCCCGCCGATGACGGGCCCGAGAGCGAGCGCGGTGCCGGACACGCCGGCCCAGATCCCGATCGCCTGGGCCTGCTCCTTAGGGTCGTGGAACGTATTGGTGATGATGGCGAGCGTCGAGGGCATCATCACCGCGGCGCCTACGCCTTGAATCGCGCGCCCGGCGATCAATAGGCCGATCGACGGTGAGAGCGCGCAGAAGAGGGAACCAGCCGTGAAGAGAGCCACTCCCGACATGAAAGCACGCTTGCGGCCATAGAGATCACCGAGAGTGCCTCCCGTGAGCATGAGGCTCGCGAGCAAGAGGGTGAACGCATCCACGATCCACTGCAGCCCGGACAAGCCGGACCCCAACTGGCGCTGGATGGTGGGGAGAGCGAGGTTGACCACGGTGTTGTCGAGCATCACCATGAACAGGCCGAAGCACATGGCCCCAAGGGTCAACAGCTTGACTCTGCGATCCTGCTCGAACAATCAGTGCCCTGCCTAGTTTCGCCCCTCTGCGCCGCGTGGTCGGGAGATTACCACACGCCTTGCTGGAGGCGCCGCTTCAGCGCTTTACTGCACCAGGAGGGCCGGACCTGACCCGCCGGCTCGGGGAAGGTAGATCTTGAACGTCGTCCCGACGTCCGGCTCGCTGCAGACGAAGATGTTTCCGCCGCTCTGTTTGACGATCCCATAGACCGTGGACAACCCAAGACCTGTCCCCAACCCTGGGCCCTTGGTGGTGAAGAACGGCTCGAAGATGCGGGCAAGTATCTCCTTGCTCATGCCCTGCCCGTTGTCCGAAACGGCCAGGACGACGCACTCTCCAGGTTGGGCGCCGGGATGAGCCTCGCAGTATGCTTCGTCGAGACACGCGTTGGCCGCCTCGATGGTCAGCTTCCCTCCGCTGGGCATGGCGTCGCGGGCATTCACGGCAAGGTTCATGAGCACCTGCATCAACTGAGCCGGGTCGACCTCGGTGAGCCCCAATCCTGGGTCCAGTTTCGTCACCAGGTCGACGTTCTCGCCGAGGGTGCGGCGCAGAAGCGGCTCGGTCTCTCGTATCACGTCGCCCAGCGATACCAGCTGTGGTCTGAGAGCTTGGCGGCGCGAGAACGCCAGGATCTGGCGGGTGAGGGCACTCGCATGCTCAGCGGCGTGCTTGATCTCGTGCACATCCTGCCAGACAAGGGCAATGGGCGTGTCGGCGGGCTGCTCCAGAACGAGGTCGCTGTATCCGATGATGGCTGTGAGCAGGTTGTTGAAGTCGTGAGCGATCCCACCTGCCAGTTGGCCGATCGCCTCCATCTTCTGCGATTGCCGCAATTGCTCGTCTCTCTCGCGAAGAGCAGCTTCGGCGGCCTTCCGCTCGGATAGGTCTTGCACCGCGGCGACGGCGCCGCGGAAGGTCCCCGTCTCATCGATGATGGCACGGGTCTCGAGGCCGGCCCACAGTACACTTCCATCTGCGCGGCGGAGCCCGACGTCGAAGTCGTCGGCAAGCCCGCGCATCCGTTTCTCGGCCTGCTTGGCGGCGGTCTCAAGCGCATCGGGCGGGATGAAATCGAAGATATGGCGTCCCACTATCGCCTCGGGTGCGAAGCCAAGCATCTCGGCCATACGGGCGTTCACGAAGGTCGTCACGAAGTCTTGGTCGACGGCCCATACACCTTCGCGCATGGTCTCCACGAGTTCGCGATACCTCCGCTCGCTGCCTCGCAGAGCCTCTTCCGCTTGACGACGCTCGGTGACATCCTCGAAGATCGCTGCGATCTCTCCGGACGGAAGCTTGAAGACGTAGTTGTCCGCCCACAAGGTCAATCGCTGGTCCTGGTACAGCCCTTCCGGCTTGCGCTCGGGCACGCCCGTCTTCCACACCCTCCGGAACACCTCCATCAACCCGAAGTGCTCGACATCGGGAAAGGCATCGGCGACCTTAAGGCCAGCGACTGCGGCACGGTGGGTCTTGAGAGCCCGCTCCGCGGCCGGGTTGAGTTCCCTTACGACAAAGTCCTCGCCGTCATCTGCGGCCTCGTAGACCACGATGCTCGAGCCCATGTTCTCGAAGACCTGGCGAAAGCGTTCTTCGCCCTCCCGGAGAGCCTTTTCTGCGAGGTTGCGCTCCGTGAGAACTGTGATGTACGCGAAGTAGAACCCAGGCTCTCCCGGCTCGTCTCGCACCAGATGCACCAGAAGCCCAACCTGCACGCGGGCCCCATCTTTGCGGACATACTCCTTCTCATAGTAGATAGGCCGTCCGGTCCTCTGGAGCTCGGCGAGGCGTTCAGCCTCCATCGTCCGAAACTCGATCGGCGTGAGCTCGGTCAACCAACTGATGCTCTTGAGCTCACCTCTTGTATAGCCGACCAATTCGCAAAAGGCGGCGCTGACGATATCGATCCGACCATCTGCATAGGCAGAGGCGAAAGGCTGCGTGGCATGTTCGACAAGGCTCGCCAACAGGCGTGCCCGCGCCTCGCTCCGGCGCACTTTCTCTTGAAGGCTCATGGCACCTCGTAGCCACTCAATGTGTTCTCAGGCCCGGGGGCCGCGATGCGGCCGGTATCCCACCATGACGTATCGGCTGCAAACCGGGCGAACAAGAGGGGCGAGTCTGTGCGAGTCTATAAGACTGTCGTGACAGCGAGCAACAACCTGGGGGACAGTGCCAAGGGTCCCCCAGCCTAGATCAAATCACGCTCTTGCCGGAGGACCGACAGGCAGGCGTCTACCCCGCCCAGACCGCCGCTGCCGCCTCGATGGCTCCAGCGCCTACTTTGACTCCTTGGCCCTTCAGCACCGCCTGCAGCGCCGCCAGAAGGAGCAGCACGTTCTTGGGTTGCGCGTTGTAGCCCATGAGGCCTATCCGCCAGACCTTGCCGCCCAGCTCTCCGAGGCCGCCGCTGATCTCGATGCCGTACTCTCTGAGAAGAGTGCCCCGAGTCTTGGCGTCGTCTGCACCTTCAGCGATGCGGACCGCGTTCAGCATGGGCAGCCTCTCGCCGGCAGGAACGAGCATCGAGAGACCCATCGCTTCCAATCCGGCCACCAGGGCTTTGTGATTCAGCATGTGGCGGGCGAACCGGGCCTCGAGGCCCTCTTCGAACACGAGGCGAAGCGCCTCTCTCAAACCGTAGATCATGTTGATCGCGGGAGTGTGGTGGTACTTCCTGGCCGGGCCCCAATACTCGCGGATCATGGTCATGTCGAGGTACCAGTTAGGCACCTTGGTCGTCCTGGCTTCGAGCGCCTTGATGGCTGCCGGGCCGAAAGACACCAATGAGATCCCGGGAAATGCCGAGATGCATTTCTGCGTGCCGCTGTAGGCGACGTCGACGCCATCCGCGTCTATGGAGACGTCGATGCCCGCGAGCGAGGTGACCGTGTCCGCAAGGAACATGGCCCCGTGATCGTGGGCCAGTTTGCCTATGTCTTTGAGCGGGGTGCACGCACCGGTGGACGTCTCCGCGTTGACCACCGCGACGATCTTCGGGCTCTTGCCCTTGAGGGCGGCTTCCATCCGTTCCGCGGGGACGGCGCGGCCCCATTCCACGTCCACCCGCACCACTTCGCAGCCGAGACGCTCGGCGATGTCGCACATCCTGGTCCCGAACAGACCGTTGACGCCCACGACCACCTGGTCACCAGGCTCCAACAGATTGACGAAGGCCGTCTCCATCCCGCCGCCGCCGGTGGCGGACATGGGCAGGGTGACAGCGTTCTCGGTGCGGAAGAGAGCGCGGAGCAGTTCCTGGGTCTCGTCCATGATCTTGAAGAGGTAAGGGTCGAGATACCCGATGGACGGAGCTGCCACGGCGCGAAAGACCCGTGGCGCCACGTTGCACGGCCCTGCGCCCAAAAGGAGCCTCTCGCCAGGATCGATGTCTTTGAAATCTTGGATGTTGATCGGCAAAGCTCAGCCCTCGCTCTTCTTGGTCGGAAAATCCACCGACCAAGTTACCACGAGACGGTGATGGCGGCAGAGGCGTGGGACCACCCCGGCGTCGGCGGGTGATGTTGGAGGTGGCTCGTTACCCAGGGTGGCTCGAAACGGGGCGCTGTAGCTCGGCACGGTGCTCTACGAGCGGCTGGACGCGGAGGACAGGATCAACGACAAGGATTGCGCCCACTACAACACCGCGAATGTGGTCTATTCCCCGATGCTCCTCACTCCCGAGTAGCTACGAGCCGGATACCTCTGGATGTACAAGCAGTTCTACTCGTTCAAGAACATCTTTCGGCGGATGCCCCGGCAGAAGCGATAGATCGCCCCCTATCTTCTCTTCAATCTTGCTTATCGCAAGTTCGGTAGGATCGCGGCGACCCTGGCTCGTTTTGGGCTGCTGACCTGGGTCGGACGACTTGCGCGAAGGCTTGCCTATCACGTGGAATAGGGGCGGTGGCGCAAGAAGGCGGAGGGGATGGGATTCGAACCCATGACGACCGTGAGGCCGTGCCGGTTTTCAAGACCGGTGCGTTCAACCAGACTCCGCCACCCCTCCGCAAGGTCCGAGCCATGGCCAGACGGCCAACGGCGCTGGCCGTCTGGCCGTCTCATGACTATCTGGCAGCGGTGAACTCGAGTATATCGTAGGGTCGGCGCTCGGCTTTGCTCGTCACCGAGGAACTCGCTCGGCTATACGAGATGCGCGCCGCTGTGGGTCTGTCTCTACG
>JADGPI010000184.1 GCA_017882525.1 Thermoleophilia bacterium | reverse complement strand
GTGCACACGCCTTACCAGACGCCGACGGCGAACGCCGTCCTGGAACGCTTCATCGGCAGCGCCCGCCGCGAGTGTCTGGATCGCCTGCTGATCGTCGGTCAGCATCATCTTCTCCATGTGCTGAGCGTCTATGTGTCCCACTACAACGCCCACCGCCCCCACCGTGCTCTCGGTCTGCGAGCGCCGGACTCTGCCGAAATACCACCGCCGAACATGCGGCCAGACCTGGCCCTCGCCACTCTGCAACGGCGCGACCTGCTGGGCGGGCTGCTGCACGAGTACCGGGCTGCGGCGTAGTTTTGGCACCCAACAGGGTCACCCGGAGCTGTGCCTGCCGGGGTCGGTGATATGCGAGCGGCCGTAGTGGGCCAAAGGGCGTGACGCTCAAGCCTCGCCATTCCCACACGAGTTTGGTCTGCCCCCAGGTCACCGGCTATCCTATCCGAGACTTCGGAGGTGATAGATGACTGACACAACCAAGATCGTGCGCACCACCACTTGGTCGGCCGGCCCCGGTTGCCATGGGGGGTGCGGCGTTCTTGCCCATATCAAGGACGGCAAGCTCGTCAAGATCGAAGGCGACCCCGAGCACCCCATGAACCGCGGGCGTCTCTGCTCTCGCTGCCTGGCTATGACCCAATACATAGACCACCCCGATCGTCTGCACCGGCCTCGTAAACGGGTCGGCGAGCGTGGTGAGGGCAAATGGCAGGACATCTCCTGGGAAGAAGCCTACGACCTCATCGAGGAGAAGATGGGCGCCATCCGAGAGCAGTACGGGGCCGAGAGCTTCCTGTTCTCCATGGGGACCGGGCGAGACGTCGGAGCCTGGATATGCCTTCTTGCCTATGCCTACGGCAGCCCCAACGTTATGTTCGCCCTCAGCGGCATCGGCTGCTACACGCCCAGGATCGCGGCCTCCGAGACGGTCCTCGGGGACTACTGCGTGTTCGACGGCGGTCAATGGCTGCCCCAAGGTCACGACGACCCGGGTTACCAGGTTCCCGAGACGATTATCGTCTGGGGCTACAACATCCCTGCTTCCTGCCCGGACAACATCTTCGGTCACTGGATCACCGATCTCATGAAGAAGGGCACCAAGGTCATCTCCATCGACCCCCGCCTCACCTTCTTCGCCTCCCGGGCCGAGAAGTGGCTGCAACTGCGCCCCGGCACCGACGGTGCCCTGGCCATGGGCTTCTTGAACGTGATCATCACGGAAGACCTCTACGACCATCGGTTCGTGGAGGAATGGACGAACGCCCCCCACCTTATTCGACTAGACACCGGAACTCTGCTCCGCGCTTCTGATCTTGCCGCCGAAGGATCGCCCGATGACTTCGTGGTCTGGGACACCGTTCGCGGCGCGCCCGCGGTCTGGGATTCCACCAACGCCCAGTTCCGGACGCCCGACGTGGTCCCCGCGCTGGACGGGCGATACGTCGTCCATACGGCCGACGGGTCCTGGGTGGACGTGACCACGGTGTGGTCGGTCTTCCGCGCCGAGGTCGCCAAATATCCAGTCGATAAGGTGGCCGAGATCACCTGGCTGAAGCCCGAGGACATCGTGGAGGCGGCCCGCCTCTATGCCACCAGCAAGCCGGCCACCATCCACTGGGGCGTGGCCATCGACATGACTCCTAACATCACCCCCACCGCCCAGGCCATCGCCGATCTGTGGTGCATTACCGGCAACCTGGACATTCCCGGTGGCAGTGTCATCGCGAGATACGCGTTCGGTGCCGTCGCCTACGCTTTGCCGGGGGCAAAAGGCGCCATCGCCTTGAGCAGCAAGGAAGCGGACGAGACTCGCATAGGCAAGCATCGCTACGGAGCGCTCAGCGAGTTCATCTGGCGGGCGCAGACCGACGACGCTCTCGAGCAGATCTTTACCGGCGAGCCCTATCCCATCAAGGGGATGTGGATCCAAGCCTGCAACCTCATCGGCGGCATCGGCCTCGATCCCAAGCGCTGGGTCCAAGCGCTGAAGAAACTCGATTTCGTAGTGGCCGTCGACCTATTCATGAATCCCACCACCGAGCTTGCCGACGTGGTCCTACCGGCGACCACGTTCCTCGAGAAAGACAGCATTCGCAGTTGGTGGGTGCCCCTGCAGAGCATCAACCGCGTGCTCGAGGCCGACGGCGGTAAGCCGGATGTGGAGATCAACTTCGAGCTCGCGCGCCGCTTCAACCCGGGTCTTAGGTGGAAGACCTATTACGACCTCTTCGACGAGATACTCGAGCCTTCCGGTATGACCTTCGCCCAGCTCCAGGCGAAAGGCTGGGCAATGCCGCCCGAGGGCCATCCGAGCTCGCCCTACCTCAGGCACGAGAAAGGGCTTCTGCGGCAAGACCGAAGGCCCGGCTTTGCGACTCCTTCGGGTAAGGTGGAGCTCTACTCGGTGCTCCGGGAGCGCTGGGGATTTGAGCCTCTCCCGCATCATGAGGAACCACCTTTCAGCCCGGTCTCGAGTCCGGAGCTGTTCGAGGAATATCCGCTCATACTCACCACCGGAAGAAGATCGCCGGTGTTCTTCAACGCCGAGCACCGGAATATCCCCTGGCTTCGGGACGCCGACCCCGATCCGGTGGTGGAGCTTCACCCCGAAACCGGCGCGGCCCTGGGGATCAGCAACGGCGAGTGGGTGTGGGTCGAGAACATGTTCGGCAAATGTCGGTTGAAGGCCAAGCTCACCGCCATCGTCCCCCGCTGGCTGGCCTCGGCCCCGCACGGCTGGTGGTTCCCGGAGAAGGAAGGGGCGGAACCCTCGCTCTACGGAATCTTCGAATCGGACAGCAACCAGTTGCTGCCGATGGGCTATCAGGGCAAGGACGGTCTGGGGACGCACTGCAAGTGCACGCTCTGCAAGGTCCGCCGGTGCGATGGCGCGCCGGTGGGCAATGGTGACACCGGCGAGAGCACCGATGCCGCGAAGGGGGCCTCGCGTGGATGAGACAAGGCCGCCGGCCGAGCCGACCAAGGCGAGCGGCCGCAAGGATCGGCCGCCCAAGAAGCCGGACTCGGGATTACTCATCGACTACGAGTACTGCACCGGCTGTTTCGCGTGTCAGGTTGCCTGCGCTCAGGAACATCGCTGGCCGGCGGGGATGGGGGGCATCCGCGTACATGAGATAGTGCAGAAGCTGCCCGATGACCGGTCCTATCTCATGTTCATGCCCGTTCCCACCGAATTGTGCGTCCTTTGTGCCGCTCGCACTCGGAAGGGACTGCAACCCGCTTGTGTGCAGCATTGCCTCTCGGGCTGCATGAAGTACGGTCGCATCCAGGATCTCGCCAAGGAGATGACGAAGGCTCGCATGGTCCTCTGGGCGCCGCGGGCCTAGACTTCAAAGTCGCGGCTGCTACAGATAGACCGTGGCTTAGGCCACTCAAGACGCGAGCTCGCCCAACTAAGGGACACTGGCGGCCTAATGCGTCGGTGGTAGCAGCATGGCTGCCCAAATGGCCGCCACCATATCCCGATAGTGTGCCTTCACGGAAGTGAAGTGACTAGAGCCTGTTCGAGCGAGTTCACCTGAGGAGTCGTTGTTGCGAAGGCTCCGCATGTGCCGCATCCGGTTCTTGCATGGAAAGGACATGGCTTCCGCCCCCCGCGGGGCGCGCAGGCGTGGCCGCCTCAGCCGTTAGACTGGCTCGCGCTCCGTGCTAAAGCGAAGGATCGGTGAACAGGCCGGAGTGCCGGTCCAGAAGCAGCGGCAGCGTCCCCGTCCAACCAGTGCGAGCGTTGGTCCGAAGTTCGAGGTCCACGCGCCCGAAGGCTTCGTCTGCGAAGGCCGAGACCGACAACAAAGCCAGTGTCGTCTGGGCCGGGAGTCTTTCCTGGCCATAGGCGGATCGATCGGGTGGGGTCATGGCGAGTAGGCCGGGCATGGAGTCCGCGACCAGCGCATCGTCCAGGCGCGAGAGCACGTGCAAAAGCGGCTGAGCCCGGGTGAGGAGCAGTAACCGCTCTAGGTCGTCGATGAGGAGCAGCGGGATTTTCCCGTGCCGCTCTTTGGCCCCCTGGGCTCTTAAGCGGACGTCCTCGATTAAGGCGCTCAGGTTGTCGGTGGAGGCCGGAATGGTCTCGATGAGAGACAGGTAGGGCAGCACGGAGGCCTGGAGAGCCAGGTCGAGGCGGGTGAGCGTCTCCAGCTCGTCCGGACCCAGGGTGCGGGCGCGGAGGGTATCAAGGGGGATTGCGGTGCCGAGGATAATCCCAAGTGTGCTAATCAGGCGCTCCCAGGCACCGATGGTTCCCTCTTTCAAGGCGTAATAGAGGACGGGACGCTCAGCCGAAACGGCCTCCCAGGCCACCGACTCAAGGAAGGCGGTCTTCCCGACCCCCGGCTCTCCTTGCACCAGATGCAGACCGGACCCGAAACCGCCGTCCAGACGAGCATCCAGGCTGGCTAGTCCCGAAGGAGCAAGTTCGGGCGAGCGCGTGGCTGGCTCGAGGAACCGTCGCAAAAACACGCTCGGCTCGGTGGCGGGGAGTTTCGGTCCATTCGCCGTCGTCGGGGCGCTCGGGGGAGGAGGCGAGAGCCGTTGCGTGTCACGAAACAGCGCCAGTAGCCCTTCGCGCATCGAGGCGCGAGTGGTACCTCGCGTCTGCCTGCCGGACGGGGGTGGCTTCTCTTGGGGAGCCGCCACTTCCGAGACCGGCTCGGGCACGGCGACCCCTTCTGGTTCCTGGCCCTCGAGCTCGGTCGAGGCGGGCTCGTTCGGTTCCCGGCCTGCAACATAGTTCCCAGGCGATTTGCCGGCGAAGGTAGCCGAAACGAGCTCATCGAGGTAGCCGGCTAGTTCACGCTCTTCATTGGAGCGTGCGCCCCGGGTAGGGCTCTCATGAGTCATAGTCGCCTCATCCACACTCCTGCTGTCATTCGGCATCGGGTCGCGGCCTCCTATGAACGCGCTGCGGTGATCTGATCCCCCACAAGAGAGGATCGGTCAGCTCTCCAGCGTCGGACGAAGGGTTGCGGTTGGCTTAGGATACTAGTCATTGGGAATGGGGTAGTTCTGTTCGATGTACTCCAGCAGGTCAACAAGTGCGGTCGCGAAGTCCTCAGTTCTCTGACCATCGCGAGCGATGTTTCGAATGGCTTCGAGCATGGTCCCAGTCCCGTCGGCGAAGACCGCTTCCGAGTGTGCCTGTAGCTGCTCACTTACCCTACTGGCGAAGCCTTGGAGTCGTATCCTGCGGCTGAGTTCTTGAGAGTCCATCCATCCTCCTGACCTCTTCATACCGTCATGAGTATCCAATGTCCGGACGGAGCGGAAATGTTCCGTCATGAATCAACCAGAGTCGCGGCTCGACGCCGGTGAGCATTCCCAGCTGTGGCTTTTCACGACATGCGCACGTTTGAGCATGCGTTGTCGTCCCATGGGAGCACGCGGCAAAACAATCTGGGAGTGTCTTGAAAGTGAGGTTTGAATATTTCGACTAACGCGCATAATAAACTCGCGAGTCCCAAGAGAAGTGGCGCGGCTGACTGAAAAGACGGCAAGCGGAGTCACTTGGGGCTCGTGTTTTTGTGGGCCCGCTTAGATCGTCGGTCCCATTCGGGTGCGTCTTGCGTATGGCCCGGTGGCCTTCAGCCGGGAGCCTCTGCAGATGGGTCCGGTAACCCTGCCGCTTTGTTGATACGTGCGGTAATCTCATTCAGATCGCAAGCAAGCGCGGTTTACCATGACCGGTCGCTCTTCGGCTGATGGGGCATCTGGTCCGGTCGCGTACCCGCGCCATAATCGAATAGTGGAGGTCTTGATGAAAACCATCCTGGTTGGCATCGACGGTTCCGAACATGGGGAAGCCGCTCTCGCCTTCGCCGCCGAGGAGGCCGCGCTCCGCGGAGCTCACCTGCTCATCGTCTGTGCCTGGGAGAACCCCATGGTGGTCTCCCCAATGGGCTTCTACCCGGCGGAGATGTTCGAGGGTTTGGCCGAGAATGCGAGAAGCATCGCG
>JADGPI010000183.1 GCA_017882525.1 Thermoleophilia bacterium | reverse complement strand
TGACCCAGCTCTATCCGGAGCTCAACCTCTTCGAGATAGCGCGACAATACACGGGGGAAGTGCAGCGCCGCCGCCTCGATCCTCGAGCGATCAGCGACCGCGTGGCTCGGACGGCCGCCGAGTACGGCGAGATCTTCCGTGACTATCCCCGGCAACTGCACCACCTGCTCGAAGAGATGAGGGCGGGGGAACTCGAGATCAAGTACCGGCACACCGGTCTGGAGAACGTGATCCACCGGCTTGACGTCATCACCAACAGGTTGGTGGTGGCGCTCGTCAGCATTGCGCTGGGAATCACCAGCACCACCGTCGGCGTTCTGGTGAAGGGAGGGCCGCACATAGCAGGGCTGTCGGTGTGGGGCCTGCCTGGCTTTATCGGCGCGCTTTTCTTTGGGGTATGGCTCATTTACGCCATCATCCGCTCTGGCCGTCTTTGAGCCTATGAGTGGATGATGGTACGCGGGCCCGCTGTCCGCATGGTCGCGAATCGCGAGGGTTTGGCGCTTTCTCTGTCCTACCCTGCCGTTATAGTGTGTGTGACAAGGCCCGCCGGGCGGCGCGGCTTAACGATGCGACCAAGGACTCAAGCGAGGTGAGTAGCAAACGGCCGGTTTAGACCAAACTTCTTGGAAGGTGCGACCTTTTTCCTGGGCGGCGGCGGAAAGGTTGTCGCGCACATTGGGCGTGCCGTTCGTGGTAGCGGCTGTTCTGGTCGGGCGGGGGTTCGTCGACATCCAGGCTGCACGTGCGTTTCTTGATGGCGATGCACGTGTGCCTAGTCCCTTTTTGTTCGGCCACATGGTGGAGGCGGTAGAACAGCTTGGGGCAGCCATCGACGGCGGGCTGCGAGTGGTGGTGCACGGCGACTACGATGCTGATGGCGTCACTGCCACAGCCGTCATGGTCGAGGGCCTTGCAGCTCTTGGACTGCAAGCGGAATGGTATTTGCCCAGCCGTTTCAAGGAGGGATACGGTCTTTCTCGCGAGGCCGTAGACACGATCGCGGCAGGCGGGCCCGGTCTTCTAGTCACGGTCGATTGTGGGGTTAACTATCCGGACGAAGTGGCTCTTGCAAAGGAGAATGGTCTGGAGGTGGTGGTGATCGACCACCACCAGCCGGGGCCCGTTCTTCCCTCCTGCTCGTTGATCCACCCGGCGGTTGGCGAGTACCCTCACGGAGATCTTTGCGGCGTGGGGCTGGCCCTGAAGGTCTTGCATGGGTTGGAGGTGGCTCGTCATGGGGCGAGCGAGACCGAAGTGCCGGAAGAATTGCGGCGATTCCTCGACCTAGTTGCGATCGGCACCATCGCCGACCTGGCGCCACTGCGCGGCGAGAACCGGCACTACGTCAAGGAGGGGTTGAAGCTCATCTCGATCGGGGCACGACCTGGGCTGCGTGCGCTGGCCCGCGTTTCCGATTGCACCGGCCAGGTGGATTCTTCCACAGTCGCTTTCCGCCTTGCGCCCCGGCTCAATGCGGCCGGGAGGCTGAAAGACCCGTCGCCGCCGCTTCGGCTGCTCTTGACCGGGGACGAGCGTGAGGCCTTGGCCATCGCTGGGGACCTGCACAAACTGAACGGCGAGCGACAGGAAGTGGAGAGGCAGATCCTTGAACAGGCCGTGAGCAAGGTGGAGTCCCTGGCTGAGCTGCCGGCGGCCCTGGTTCTGGCCGGGGAAGGATGGCACGAAGGGGTGATTGGCATCGTGGCCTCGCGCCTGGTAGAACGTTATGGCCGTCCGACTGTGTTGCTCGGGGTCAGGGAGGGCGTGGCAAAGGGCTCCGGGCGCAGCGTACCAGGCTACGATCTTATGGCCGGGCTGAACGCCTGCGCTCGACTATTGACGATCTACGGCGGCCACCCCCAAGCGGTCGGCCTTACGTTGGCGGAGGGCGAGGTCTCGGAATTCGCCTCTGCGCTCGCGGTGCATGCTTTCGACTCGCTGGGAACTCCCGACCTGGCTCCTGTCTACAGGGCGGACGCGGTTATGAGGGGGGAAGACCTGAACGCGGACACAGCACTGGCCTTGGCTGCGCTTGGACCTTTCGGAAGTGGCAACCCCAGGCCGCGGCTCCTGGTGGTGGGGGCACGTATCTTGAACCCGGAAAGCACGCGTACGGGGTCGCACTTACGATGTGTCGTCGAGGTCGACGGGGTCCATGCTCGTGCGATCGGCTTCGGGATGGCCGACAAGGCTGCGGCACTTCAACTTGAGGGCGAGGGGTTGACCCTGGGCGTGCAGTTGCAGGCAGATCAGTGGCAGGGTACTGTGAGGCCCCAATTGCAGCTAGAACGCATCAGCGGGACTCTAGCCACGGCGCCGGCTGATCTCGAGTGCGGGCCCGAATGTCGCGAGTGGGGCCTCCATTCGAGACCGACAGGGGCAGTCCCCGTCGAAACCGTCCCTGAGGCGCCGGTGACGACACCGGATGTACGGTCGCTGCCGGGCTGCGTGTGCCGCGACGAGAAGGGCAGATTGTCCTCGATCGCCCAGGTCCTGTCCACCGGTGAGCCGGCTTTCGTCGTCACCTCCTCGATTCCGCATCTTGTCGCAACGCTCCGGCGCAACTTGCCGCTCCATGACCTCATCCGCCGGCCGATTACGTGTGTGGGCCAGGGTTGCGGGCACGATCGGCAGAATCCGGTCGAGGGTGAGAGCCTCTTCATGGTGGAGTGGGATGCCCTTGAGCATGTCCCCCTATCATTCAGCGGGACGACTCACGCGATCCTTGCGGATCCTCCGTATCGCCTGTCGCATATGGAGACGCTCCGACAGATCGGTGACAGAGGCGTCATCTTCCACCAGTGCTATGGTGACGAGGAACGGCGTGCCACGGCAGAACTTCTGCGCTACTTGGGGCATCCGCGTTTCGCGATGGTCAGTGTCTATCGAGCGGCGGAAGCAGGCTTCTCAGGAGAGGAGCGCCTTGCTGAAGCGGCTAGGCTGGCGATGATCGAACGGGGCATCGTTCTTGCTCCGCACGATCTGGTGCGGGCGGAGCACATCCTCACGTGCATCGGCATGGGACACCCGGAGTCTGGGCAGGCTAAAATGGACACTAAAGATGTGCCTGCCTATGCGCAAGCGGAGGCAGAGTTCAAGGAGAGCGTCAGACTGTGCCGGATCCTGTAGAGACCCCCGAACCCCTCGTCGACCCGAAGGCTCGTGCACTGCCAGGTGCGATGGCCGTCGGGTCCGACGACCACAGGGACCTGCTCGAGGAACTAGCTCGGAAGATCGAGAAGTACAACCCCAGCTTTGACCGAGAACTTGTCACTAGGGCGTTCGACCTGGCGGTCGTGCAGCATCGGGAACAGCGGCGAGCGAGCGGCGAGGCCTACATCAATCACCCGGTCGGTACCGCCAGCATCTGCGCCGACTTGCGCCTCGACTCGGCCACTATCGCTGCCGCCTTGTTGCACGACGTGGTGGAAGACACGGGGATGTCTATCGAGACGGTGCGTGGGGACTTTGGCGACGAGGTCGCCCTCTTGGTGGATGGTGTCACCAAGCTGTCGCAATTGTCTTTCCGCACCACGGAAGAAGAGCAGGCGGAGAACATCCGAAAGATGATCATTGCCATGGCCAAAGACATTCGGGTGATCCTCATCAAGTTGGCGGACCGACTGCATAATATGCGGACTCTGGGCTATCTCGGGAAAGACAAACAGATAGTCAAGGCGCGAGAGACCCTCGAGGTATACGCGCCTCTCGCGCATAGGCTGGGCATCGAGTCCGTGAGGTGGGAATTGGAGGACTTGGCCTTCTCTACGCTCCATCCCAGGAAATATGCAGAAGTCCAACGGATGGTGTCCCAACGGCGGGCCGACAGAGAGCGCGACATGGAAGAGGCGCGGACCATCCTGAGCGGCGAGCTGACAGCCGTTGGGATCGAAGGGGAGATCTCTGGTCGCGCCAAGCATTTCTACTCCATCTACGACAAGATGAGCCGGAAGGGCAAGGAGTTCAACGAGATCTACGACCTCACAGCGCTCCGAGTGCTGGTCTCGTCTGTGAAGGATTGCTACGCGGCCCTGGGGATCATTCATTCGATTTGGAAGCCTCTGCCGGGCCGCTTCAAAGATTACATAGCCATGCCGAAGTTCAACATGTACCAGTCGCTTCATACCACGGTCATCGGGCCCCAGGGCAAGCCGCTGGAGATCCAGATCCGCACCCACGAGATGCACGAGACGGCCCAATACGGCATTGCCGCCCACTGGATGTACAAAGAGAAGGGACGCGGGGGCCAGCGGGCGGAGGCCCAGCTAGAGAAGCTGCAGTGGCTGCGCCAGATCATGGACTGGCAGTCCGAGACCAAAGACGCCGGCGAGTTCATGGAATCGCTTCGCGTGGATCTCTTTCACGACGAGGTCTACGTCTTCACTCCCAAGGGAGAGGTCAAGAGTCTCCCGGCCGGCTCCACTCCGGTCGACTTCGCCTACGCGATCCACACAGACGTTGGACACCGGTGCGTAGGGGCCAAGGTGGACGGACGCATCGTCCCGCTCACCTATCGGCTGCAGTCCGGGGACATCGTCGAGATTCTCACCTCCAAGACCACGCAGGGCCCGTCTCGAGACTGGTTGCAGTTCGTGGAGAGTTCTGGCGCCCGCAACAAGATCCGCCAATGGTTCAAGCGTGAACGGCGCGTGGATGCGGAGCACCTTGGTCGCGAGGCGCTGCTCGAAGCCTTTCGAAAACAGGGTTTGCCTGCTCAGAAGCTCATAGGGTCCGAGCTTCTCGGCGAGATCATGAAGGAATCGAACCATCAGAAGCGGGAAGACTTCTTCGTGGCCGTTGGCAGCGGCAAGATCAGCCCTCAGCACGTGGTCACGCGCGTGATACAGAGTCTCAACAAGGGTGGAGACAGCCCTGGCGCGACGGTGACCCTTCCGACTGCCGTCCCACTGAAGGATGCGAAGGGTGCTCCGTCCTCCAATCAACTCGGTATACACGTGCAGGGGGTGGAGGACGTCGCTATCCGCATCCCGCAGTGTTGCCGTCCGGTTCCTGGGGACGATGTGGTGGGCTATATCTCGTTGGGCCGGGGGATCACCGTGCACCGGCGCGACTGCCCGAACGTGAAGGCGCTGGAGAAGAATCCAGAGCGCTTTACCACGGTAGACTGGGACACCCATGCGAAGGGGCCCCTGCGGGTAGAGATCCAGGTGGAGGCGTACGACAGGAACCGCCTTCTGGAAGACATCTCGCGGACTCTGAGCGAGAGCGGCGTGAGCATCATGGCCGCCCAGATCCATACGGCTCGCAACAACATGGTGAAGGATCGCTTCGTGTTCGATGTGCCCGACGTGGAGTCCCTGGAGACCGTGCTCCAACGGGTGAGGCGCATCGATACGGTGTACGACGCCTATCGGGTCACCCCTCGCTAGGGGTCTGCGCTCGGACCCCGGCTGAGGCTCTGGTAGAATTGCAGCCCGGTATGGGCCTCAGCGGCCTGGTGTCAGCTTCGAACGCATTTGCGCCTCCCGATATCACTTGAGAGGTGGGGGTCAACTGAATGAACAACATGCTTTGCGTACCCGTAGGACCGTTGCAGGCCAATTGCTATCTCGTGTGGGACGCCGAGCGTCGTGCCTGCGCCATCGATCCTGGCGGTGAACCGGAACGGCTGGTTCGGCTGATCGAGCGTGAGGGCGTCGCTCTTGAGTGCATCTTGGTCACCCACGGCCATTTCGACCATGTTGGCGGTGTTGCCGGCCTGGCCGCGGCAACCGGTGCTCCGGTGTACTGCTCGACGCTGGTGTCGCCGATGCTGCGGGGTGTCGAAGGTTGTGGCGCTACAGGCATGGCGATCGCGGCGGTGGCCGATGATGCCGTGCGAGAGGTTGAAGACGGTATTGTTGTTCCGGTGGGCCAATTGCTGGCGAAAGTCGTCGGCACCCCTGGGCATGGGCCCGGAGACATCACTTTCGAGATCGGCGGCGCCCTGTTTTGCGGCGACCTACTGTTCCACGGCTCAGTGGGGCGGACTGACTTTCCGGGAGGCGATTTTCACGCTCTGCTGGCGTCTGTAGCGAAGCTCGCTGCTCTCTATCCGGCTTCCACCCCTGTTTACCCTGGTCATATGGATTCGACCACACTAGGGGAGGAGCTGGCCTTCAATCCCTTCCTGACCATCCTCAACACCGATGTCTGAGCAGATCACCGCTCCAAAAGGCACGTACGACATCCTTCCGGCCGACCAAGCGGTGCGGCGCTGGGTGATCGCGCGCGCCGAGGACGTCTTCCAGCGGTATGGGTATCAGCGCATCGACACGCCCACCTTTGAGGAGACACGCCTGTTCACTCGTGGGGTGGGAGAGTCAACCGACATCGTCCGCAAGGAGATGTATACCTTCGAGGACCTGGGCGGCCGCAGCATGACTTTGCGGCCGGAGGGGACGGCCCCTGTGGCGCGAGCGTATGTGGAGCATGGCATGCACACGCTGCCCCAGCCGGTGAAGCTCTATTACCACAGCCCCATGTTCCGCTACGAGAGTCCGCAGTCAGGCCGGTACCGCCAACACTACCAACTGGGAGTGGAGGCGTTCGGATCGTGGTCCGCCGGTATCGACGCCGAGGTCATCGGGGTCTTGGCAGCCGTCTACCGGGAGCTGGGGCTCGAAGGGCTCGAGCTGCGTTTGAACTCCATGGGATGTAAGGAGTGCCGACCGGGGTACTCAGCCGCGTTGAGGGAATTCTTGGAACGCCACTCCGACAGACTGTGCGGGGAATGCCAGGAACGCGCCAAGCTCAACCCTCTTCGCACCTTCGACTGCAAGGTACCTGACTGTAAGGGGCTGCTCGACGAAGCTCCGCGGCTTCCCGACCATCTGTGCGCCGGTTGCGCCGATCACTACGCTCAGGTCGAGCAGCACCTGGGGATGCAGGGGATCGGATACATCGAGGATCACCGCTTGGTTCGGGGGATGGATTACTACACTCGCACCACCTTTGAGTTCCAAAGCCCCCTCTTGGGTGCGCAATCTGGCGTCGGGGGAGGCGGCCGGTATGACGATCTCGTGGAGTCCATCGGCGGCACTTCCACTCCAGGGGTGGGCTTCGGTACCGGTGTGGAGCGGATCGTCCTGGCGCTCCAGCGCTCGCTTGTCGACTTGCCGAGTTCCGCGCCTCGAATGGCCTATGTCGTGGCGCTCGATCCCGCCGCACGGAAGGATGCGTTCCTGCTCGTACATGAGGCCCGCACCCGGGGGCTCGCAGTGGACCTCGACCACATGGAGCGCAGCCCGAAAGGCCAAATGAAGCAGGCTGGCCGGAGCGGTGCGCGGTTCGCGCTTATCATCGGTCGAGACGAGTTGGAAAGCGGCACCGTGACGGTGCGCGATCTCGCGCGCGGGGAAGAGACACGAGTTCCGCGTAAAGAAGTCTTGGACCTTTTGCCTTAGGAAATTTGAACTGCCGCGGTACAGAGGGCGGCGAGCCCAGAGAAGAGGACGGCTGTGAGATACAGGGACCAATGGTGTGGTGAGGTCGGCGAGGAACTGGTCGGCCAGCAGGCGAAGGTGGCCGGTTGGGTGCAACGGCGTCGCGATCACGGTGGGTTGGTCTTCGTGGACCTGCGGGATCGCACCGGCCTCGTGCAACTGGTGTTCGAGGCGGAGTCCAACGCGGCGGTCCACCAATTGGTGCAGGAGGTTCGCCCGGAGTTCGTCCTCTCGGCGAGTGGGATCGTGGTGGCTCGCTCGGCGGACCGGGTGAACCCGAACATGACCACGGGCCGTGTCGAGATCATCGCCGGATCGCTGGAAGTTCTCGCTGCGAGCAAAACCCCCCCGTTCTACCCGGAAGACGAGCTTGACGTCGACGAGACCCTTCGGCTCAAATACAGGTATATCGATCTCCGACGTCCTCGGATGTTCCGGAACCTAGCCTTGCGCAACCGTGCAGTCCAGGCGGTAAGGCGCTATCTGGGGGATGAAGGGTTTATTGAGGTGGAAACGCCGATTCTGACGAAAAGCACGCCGGAAGGGGCACGGGACTTCCTCGTTCCGAGCCGCATGCAGCCCGGTCAGTTCTATGCGCTTCCTCAGTCGCCTCAGCTGTTCAAGCAACTGCTCATGATCAGTGGTTTTGAGCGCTATTTCCAGATGGCTCCGTGCTTTCGAGACGAAGATCTTCGCGCCGATCGCCAGCCGGAGTTCGCCCAGATAGATCTCGAGATGAGCTTCATCGAGGAGCTGGACGTGCAGAACGTGATCGAGGGAGTGATCAGAGCGGCTTGGAAAGAAGCGTTGGACGTCGAATTGACTCCTCCGTTCCCACGGCTTACATATGCAGAGGCGATGGCGCGCTATGGGTCTGACAAGCCTGATGTGCGGTTCGCCATGGAGCTCGTCGACGTTACCGACGTCGCGGCGAAGGCGGACTTTCGAGTTTTTGCGGAGACGGTGGCAAGGGGGGGTGTCGTCAGAGGTCTGCGAGCCCAAGGTGGTTCGCGGCTCTCGCGCAAAGACGTCGAGGATCTGGCTGCGCAGGCAGCGGTGTTCGGGGCCCAGGGCGTGCTTCCCGTCTGGGTCGAGGAGGAGGGCCTGCGTTCGCCGTTCGCCAAGTTCGTGGGACCCGAGATCATGGCTGAGCTCGTCTCCCGACTGTCCGCACGGGCGGGTGACCTTATGGTATTCGTGGCCGATCGGACGCCGGTCGTGGAGGCAAGCCTCTCCGCCCTTCGTCTTGCTCTGGCGGAACGACTCGGCGTGGAGCGCACAGGGTGGGCGTTCGTGTGGATCGTCGATCCGCCGATGTTCGAGTACGATGAGAAGGAGGGCCGGCTCAAGGCTCAGCACCATCCGTTCACGATGCCCAGGCTTGATCGAGTCGAGGATCTGAAAGAGAAACCTCTCGAGCTGGGGACCTACGCATATGACCTCGTGCTGAATGGAGTCGAGTTGGGCAGTGGATCGATACGGATCGCCAACCCGGCCGTTCAAGAGGCCGTCTTCGAGGCTCTCGGCATGACCGAGGAACAGGCGAAAGCCAAGTTCGGTTTTCTGGTCGAGGCCATGGACTATGGGATACCGCCCCACGGGGGCATGGCTCTTGGTCTCGACAGGATCATCATGCTCATGACCGGGGAGTCGTCCATTCGCGACGTCATCGCCTTCCCTAAGACGCAGAGTGGATCTTGTCCGCTCACGGGAGCCCCGTCCTCTGTCGCGGCCGATCAACTCAAGGAGCTTCGGATCCGCACGACGTAGGCGTGGGGCGGTTTTGAGTCGGCGCGGAGGTCCCTGAGGGCTTCGTTGCGGGCCCCTAGGGGTTGTGCTAACCTCGTGCTGCTCGACCTTGTGCGTGATCTGGTTCTAACTTGAGCCAACACATTTTGCTTGGGAGGCAAGTTCGCCTGGACGGCGTATTACCATTCAGGGACAGTCACCCACCTGCGTCAGCAGGTTCAAGCGCCCGCCAGACACGGCAAGGTGGAGCGTTCTTTTAGAAAGGTAAGAGATGTCCGGACGAGGCAGACAGCTAACAGTGGTGGCAATCCTCCTTCTCGCGGTGGGTGTCATCGCAATCGGCTGCGGGCTGGGTGGCGGAGGGTCGAGTGCCACAACCGCCGTGACTTTCCCTTCCGGGACGACGGTGAGCCTGGCCCCAGGTGCTACCCCGCAGAGTCAGCTCATCGGTACCAAGTTCAAGCCAACGAAACAGTCGCCGGCCGAGGTGGCGGCAGCAGTGCAGGCAGGGAAGCCGGTGGTACTCCTGTTCTATGTGGCGGGTGGGGCCGATGACGCCCAAGTTCTGGCGAGCCTGCAGGCGCTTCAGCCGACTTTCAGCACCTACCAATTCGGCCTGTACGATTATAAGACTCCGGATGCGTACGGCGATCTTTCGATTCTCTTGCAGGTAAACTATCCCCCCGAGTTGATCCTCATCGACGCCACCGGGACCATCCGTCAGATATGGAACGGTTTCGTGGATGCGGGGACGATCAACCAGCAGCTGGTCAATCTGGGCAAGGGATAACGGCGGCTTCTTCGATAACTGTGAACGAGGGCCGGCTATCCCGGCCCTCGTTGTTTAAGGGATCATGGAAGACACGAAGGACAACGACATGAAGGCGGCGGCTCCGGGTCGCAGTAGTGCCTATGGCCAGCGAGTGGCGGACCGCCTCCGCTCGGCTGCCGGTGCAGGGCGTCTCGATGCGCCGACGGCGGTAGGGGAAGCGGGGGCGACCGCTTGCCGGGGGTTAGTCAGACTTGAGCTGAAGGTGGACGGCGGCGTCATCACCGACGCGCGTTTCCAGGCGTACGGGTGCCCGGCCACGTTGGCTTCTGCATCCCAGGTGGTGGAGTCGGTGAGCGGCGCCTCTCTGTTGGATGCCGCTGCAGTCACCGTGGACGACATCTCCTCCTCTCTCTCGCTTGCCAGCGAAAAGATCAGCAGTGCGGATCTCGCCATCGAGGCTTTGCACGCCGCGCTCACCGGCGTTGTCCTGCGCGTCGATCAGCTCTGTCCGCCCAGAAGCGAAGCCGGCGACCTCGGAGTCCTGGTGGGGATGAGCGGAGGAGTTGACAGCGCTGTAGCCGCACTTCTTCTGAAGCAACAAGGGTATCGTGTGGTAGGGGCGACTCTGCGGTTGTGGACTGATCCGGAGTGCGACACGGATGGCAGCTGTTGTTCGCCTGAAAGCGTTCGTCGCGCGAGGAGGGTGGCGCACAGTCTTGGCATTCCACACTTGACCATTGATGCCGCTGAGGCCTTCCGCCAAGAGGTGGTCCAGTATTTCCTGGGAGAATATGAGGCCGGTCGGACGCCCAATCCCTGCGCAAAGTGTAACGCTCGGTTGCGCTTCGCCGTTCTCGCCGACGTGGCGCGAAGATCGGGGCTCGATTGGGTCGCCACCGGTCACTACGCGCGAAAGGTCGCCGGTCAGCCGGGTCTCGCGAGGGGTAAGGATCGGGCCAAGGATCAATCCTACGTGTTGGCGGAGGCCTCACCGCAGCTGCTGGGCAAGTGCTTGTTCCCCCTCGGAGACATGTGCAAGCAGGATGTGAGAAGCGTTGCCGCTCGCGCTGGGATCGAGGGCAGCGAGCAGCCGGAAAGCCAGGAGATCTGCTTCATCCCCGACGACGACTACCGTCGTTTCTTGCGTTCTCACCTCGGGGAACGGCCCGGTGCCATCGTGGATTGCAACGGCACAGTGTTGGGTCACCACCGGGGAACCTACAATTTCACCATCGGACAGCGCAAGGGCCTCGGTATTGCCGCGGGCGAGCCTCTCTTTGTCGTCGGTCTCGACGCCGACCGGGCGGAGGTGGTCGTCGGCCGGTCGGACGAGCTCGCCGTCGATGAGGTGGTCGTTGGTCGTTTGACCTGGCACCATCCGCCCACGGCAGGCCACGGGTTGGCCCAGTTCCGCTCTTCGGGCGAAGCCATCCCGGGACGCCTCGTCCTGTCCCCTCCAGACCTCGTCACGATTGTCTTGGAACGGCCGGCGAAGGCCGTGGCACCAGGCCAGACCGCCGTTTTCTACGAAGAGGATGTCGTCGTCCTTGCAGGCACCATCGTGGCCACGGGCAGTGTGGATGGGTCCCGTCAGTGAGAGCCTGGAGGGGGGAGGATCGGGGAGCTATGGTATAGTTTCAGCGCCTGATGAGGCTGCGTGCGGGGCTCTCAGGATAAGCGCGTAGCTCGATTGTGGGCGGATGACACACGGAGGAAAGGGGGCCCTTGATGGTGTGGGATGCCGGCGCGATCATGAGAATTGCCATTGGTATCTTCTTTCTGGCCTTCGGCGCTGGTCTCGGGTATGCCCTCTTCCGACTGGCGGCAGTGTTCAGTCGCATGACGAGTATCCTCACTGATGCGAACAAAGAAGTCGGGCCGATCCTCACACGGCTCGAGACCACCCTCGACGAGGTGAATGCCGAGATCGGCAAAGTCGATCAGATCACGGGTTCCGTCGCGACGATGGTCGAGACTGTGGAGCACACGACCACCGCGGTGCATAAAGCCTTCTCGACTCCCATCAAGAAGGCCGCTGGATTTGCCGCGGGGGTAAGCGAGGCGGTTTCCTCGTTCTTTTCCGGTGAAGGCAAGGAGGAGTAATGGGTTTTGTGCGTTCTACTCTCGCTCTTCTCGCGGGCGTGGCGGTGGGGGGCTCTCTGCTTCTGGCTTACCGCGTTTCTCAGGAGACCGGAAAGTCGCTCCCCGAGGCCTTTTCCGACGTGCCCGAAGAGGCCAAGAGGCTGTTCGAAGATCTTCGGGTGCGCGCAACCGACTCCGTAAAGACCGGCCGGGCAGCTTACCGGGAGAAGCAGGTTGAGATCGAGGGGCGCCTGAGCGGCGGCTCTCGGCCTGAGTAGAGAGCCAATAGCAGACTCAGGTGGAAGCAACCCCGGACATCGTCACCCTGAACATCTCTAGGGATCTGGCTTCGCTGCCTGTCGTGCGAGTGGTGCTTGACGGGGTGGCGTTGCGTCGAGATCTGCCCATCGACGCGCTTGACGATCTGAAGTTGGCCGTGGAGGCCATTCTTGCGGATGAGTCGGCAGATGGAGGCCGGCTGACGCTTGAGATCGCTTCTGTCCCGGGTTCGCTGTCGATACTTGTCGACGGACTCTGCAATCAGGACCTCAAGGAAGCCCTTCTAGCTGAGGGGCCCTTCCAACCCACCAGAAGCTGCGTGCTCAATATGCGAGTAGTCCTTGATTCGCTGGTGGACGACTATCAGATCCTTGAGAGGTCCTCGGGCTGCTTTGCCGTCCAGATGGGAAAACGGGTCCTCTAGGTGTCGATCGGGGGGCCGGAACCGCCGAACGGAGAAGTACCGTTTCAGGCGCCCTATGGCGAGCGACTGAGCGAACTGTCTGAGCGAGAGCTCCTGGCCCGCGTCCGCGACCACAAAGACCAGCCCTCTCGAGAAGAGTTGATCACGCGCTACCTGCCATTGGTGAAGAGCCTTGCCCGGCGTTTCTCATCTCGAGGCCAGGCGGTGGAAGACCTTGTGCAGGTGGGTTCCATCGGTCTCATCAAAGCCATCGACCGTTTCGATCTGGAGCGGGGCGTCGAGCTTTCGACATACGCCACCCCGACCATCCTTGGAGAGATCAAGCGGTATTTCCGCGACAAGGGCTGGGCGGTCAAGGTGCCCCGTGCGCTTCAGGACCTGAACGTCCGACTCAATCGGGTCATCGAACGCCTGACGGTCGAGCTCAACCGATCCCCGACGATCGCGGAGCTCGCAACCGCCACGGGGGCGAACGAAGAAGAGGTTGTGGAGGCGCTGGAAAGCGGCCGCGCCTACAGCTCCGTCTCCATATACTCTGGAGGGACCAACGACGAAGACGAATCTCTTGAGCTTCTTGATTGTCTAGGCATGGAGGAGGGGGCGTACGAGATCTTCGAACAGCGGCGCATGCTGGCTCCGGCCATGGAACATCTCGACCCGAGGGAGCGCCTGATCCTGCATCTACGCTTTTTCGAGGGGATGACGCAGACCCAGGTGGCAGCGCGCATTGGCATATCGCAGATGCACGTGTCGCGGCTCATAAGGAAGTCCATCGAGACCTTGAGGCAGCAGATGCAGGAGCGCAGCGACTCGGCTTCGGAAGACGTGAGGTCCGATACTTGAAGACGTCTGAACTGCGCAAGATGTATCTCGACTACTTTGTCGAGAACGGACACCTTCTCGTCCCGAGCTCGTCACTCGTGCCTTACAAGGATCCGTCAGTGCTTCTCACGACAGCGGGCATGCAACAGTTCAAGCCCTACTTCATGGGCCTGGCGGAGCCGCCAAGCCCGCGACTGACCAGTGTACAGAAGTGCTTTCGCACCTCGGACATCGACCGGGTGGGGCTCACCGCCCGCCACTGCACGTTTTTCGAGATGCTTGGCAACTTCTCTGTGGGCGACTACTTCAAGGAAGGCGCGATCCACTACGCCTGGGAGTTCTCCATAGAATATCTGAACCTGGAGCCGGAGCGTATCTGGGTGTCTTACTTCGAGGGCGACGACTCCATCGACGCCGACGAAGAGGCCGTGTCGCATTGGCTGGAGTTGGGCGTGCCCCGGTCGCGGATGGTCGGACTGCCGCGTAGCGCGAATTTCTGGGGCCCGGTGGGAGCGACAGGACCATGCGGGCCATGCTCGGAGCTCTACTACGACCGGGGCCCAGAGACTGGGTGCTCGGACCCGGAATGCAAACCCGGATGCGACTGTGACCGGTACGTTGAGTATTGGAATCTTGTCTTTACGGGATACAATATGGACGAGAATCACGTTCTGAGCCCTCTGCCCGCCCAGAACATCGACACCGGCATGGGTTTAGAGAGGGTAGCCGCGCTGAAACAAGGGGTCGGTTCGGTCTTTCTCACAGATGTCTTCCGTCCTTTGATCGACCTTGGCGAAGAGCTTTCCGGCAAACGGTTCGGCGAGGAGGAGCGAGTAGACGTTGCTCTCCGCGTGCTGGCGGATCATTCCCGGGCCATGACCTTCCTTGTCGGCGACGGCGTCTCACCCAGCAACGAAGGTCGCGGATACGTCCTTAGGCGGATCATCCGACGGGCGGCACGCTTTAGCCGGGCTGCAGGGATGGAACCGCCGTTTCTGCGCCGGTTCGCTGAGCGGGCGATCGACCTCATGGGACATATGTATCCCGAACTAGTGGAGCGGCGGGATACCATCCTCAGGGTGGTGCACTCCGAGGAGGAGCGGTTCAATCGGACGCTGGACCAAGGGCTGGTGCTGGTGGAGGAGGAGATAGCCCGCGCTGTCGAGAGCGGGTCGGAGGCCTTCCCAGGATCGGTGGCCTTTCAGTTGCACGACACTTATGGCTTCCCGGTGGAGGTGACGCGAGAGATCGTAGAGGAGAGAGGTCTGGCGCTCGACCTCACAGGTTTCGACGCGGCCATGGAAGCTCAACGGAAACGTGCGCGTCAGGCCCAAAAGGGAGAGGATGCGTACCAGGACGCGGTCACGCGCTTCGCCCGCGACACGGCACATCCGACGGAGTTCAAGGGCTACGAACGGGAAGATCTCTTCACGGTCATCGAGAGCCTCGAGCAGCTGGATGAAGACCGCATACTCGTGGCGCTCCGTGAGAGTCCGTTCTACGCGGAGATGGGCGGCCAGATTTCGGACACAGGATGGATCGAGTCGGACAACGGTAAAGCCGAGGTCATCGACGTGCAACTGCACGGGGCGGTGCAGGTGATAACCGCCAGGCCCTTGGAAGGGGAGCTTCTGGCGCGCACGAGGGTCAAAGCAGTCCTCCACTCTTCCTACCGCCATGACATAGCGGCTAACCACACGGCCACTCACCTCCTCCACTACGCTCTGCGCTCGCGGCTCGGCAAAGACGTGACCCAGGCCGGATCCGCGGTACGGTCCGACAAACTGCGTTTCGACTTTGCCTATCATGAGCCGCTTGGCCACGACCGTTTGGGAGAGATCGAGGAGCTGGTCAATAGGCGCATCGTGGAGAACCATCCTGTGCGCACTTTCACAACCAGCTTGGAGCACGCGCGAGACCTGGGGGCGATGGCTCTATTCGGCGAGAAATATGGGGACTTCGTGCGGGTGGTTGAGGTAGATGACTTCAGCCGGGAGCTTTGCGGCGGTACACATGTGGGTTCCACCAGCGAGCTGGGCATCTTCAAGATCCTCTCTGAGGGGAGCGTGGGAGCGAACGTGCGGCGTATCGAGGCGGTCTCGGGCCGGGCCGCGGTGGCGT
>JADGPI010000182.1 GCA_017882525.1 Thermoleophilia bacterium | reverse complement strand
CTCTACCTCGACATGCCGGCTTGGGGGTATCACGTTTTCGAAGTGGTCCCGAGCGCCTAAGACAGCTACTGGGGTCTGGAAGCAGACTCATCGCCATCACCAGCTCGCGTGGGTGGAGGCTCTCACCTAGCCCGCCTTCGATCCGGATAGGTGGCCTGCCGAACGCCGCGCCTATCGAGAGCTTCAACCAGCACCTCATCTCTCGTGGACCGGTCAATTTAGACTACGCTGCGCCACTCTGGCGCAAGACCGTCTGGGGCGGAGAGCTTCCCCCACCGCGGCCGGGAGTTTCAGTTCGCAGCACTGTTGGGAACAAGGAACGAAACAGAGCGTCTGCCAAGGAGGAGCCTCATGGGCAAGGTACCGGATACATCTGGCAATATGGCGCGCTGCATCTGCGGTGGTTGCCCGTCCTACCCTGCCGAGGGTGGCTTGTTCTGCGCCAAGGGCAAGAGCGCCAAGGATATAGCCAAGCGCGGTTGTCTCTGCGGCGACTGCCCGAACTACAAGGACTTCGGTCTGGCGGACAGCTACTACTGCGCAGCCGGGGTTGCCGGATAGGGGCCACAGTAGATGTCCTAGAATAGCTTGGAGCGACCGGGCGTTCGACGCTCGTTCGCAGGGAGGCGGGAACCATTGCGGCCTTGCCGCCTCGTGTCGCCTGCCATATATGAGAGGAACGATCGTCTGGCAGTTCGGCGACGGGAGCAAAGTGGCCGGTCCTGATTCGGTCGTGTTGCCCGGCGGTGATCAGCGAATCACAAGAGCCCCCTGCCGTCACTGCATCACCATCCTTGCATGGCGTGCGTAGGAGGAGAATCCTCGGGGTGGTTTGCAGGCATGTGCCCGGGATTGCCGCGATCGGGGCACACACAAGGTGCGAATCCCAAGAGACGCAGCCGATGTTCCAAAGGCTTCTCACGAAAGTGAGAGGCAATAGAGGAAAGCGGAGCCACTTGGGATTCGTTTTCGTCGCTGCAAGATGGGCGGAGTCAGCAACCCGGCCGAGTCAGCCCTGGTCGATGATCTTCAAAGCCTCCTCCAGGGTGGGGAAGACGCGGAAGCGGGGCAAGTCAGAGAGGCCGGCCACCCGAAAGAGCCGCTCGATGCGGGCCAGTGGTCTGGCCACCCCCAGCCACCCCTCGTCTCCCAGGCGCTCAAGGATGTCGTGGAGAACGGCCATGACCGCGCCGTCGACGAAGGTGACTGCCCCAAAGTCAAATACGACTGAAGTGGCGCTATCGAGGCACCACTCGATCTCTGCCCGAAGCGTACCCACATTGGCGCGGTCGAACTCCCCGGCCATGGTAACAAGGCAGCTCTGGTGGCGAATCTCTGCGGTTGAAGTCACGGGGCTGGCCTCCGGGCCCGGGGAGGGTGTACCACCAGCCTATCATTGGGAACTATTCATTTGGAAGGGTGGGGAGAGCCACGGATGTGGTTCGATCAGGTGCAGGTTTTCGCTCGGGTGGGAATAGAGGGGAATAGCGGTGCCGGCGAAGGCGCCGGACCGGACAGGTGAAAGGGGAGGGTGCTTTGCCTACCCACTATGCTCGATCGACCGAACGCCCTTCCCGATGGGGAGACGAAGCCTCGTGACTGCCGCGGCAGTTGGTTTCACCGGCGGTCGGGTGCTGGCGAAGCAGGTGTTCCCCTCTGATTTCCGCTCGCTTTCCGCCATCCGGGACTTCGTCGAGAAGTGGGGGAAGGAAGTTGGCTTGGGTGAGGAGCAGCGGTATCGTATGAAGCTGGCCGTCTCCGAAGCCTGCGCCAACGCCATGGAGCATCCAGAGGAGAAGAGCGACCTCACCCTGTGGGCCTGGGACCGAGGGGACCGCTTCACCGTGGATCTGTGGCACGCCGGTGAATTCAGGGTGAAGAGCGGCCAGAACCGAGGCCATCGGGGCATGGGACTGCCGCTGATGTTGGCTTCCGTCGATGAGACCGCTTTCGCCTGCCTGCCTGAGGGCGGCACTCGGGTCTCCTTGTCCATGTTTCTGAAGGTGGGGTCACCTCCGGGTCTTCAGGAGTCGTGAACGTCGTGTCGAGACAGGCGCGCCGACCCGCGCCGTCTTTTCCCCCCATTGAACACTTCCGGCGAGAATGTACGCGAGGCAGTGTTCGCGTCCCCGCCCGAATCGTCTAGCCCGATCCCCGCGCCTGCATATTGGCTGCTACTAAGCCTTGCCAGCCGGCGATTGGCCCCGCCCTACGCGGAGCGAGACGCCACACTTGCTCTTGCAGGCACCTCTGTGCGCGGTGGACAACCTCGAACCGTTTCGTCCAAATCGACGCGGGGTAGCATAGTCCGGAGCAACTCCCTGCCAACGAGGTGCAAATTGAGGCTAGTGACAGGAACGGCCGATGGCGCGCCGCTCATTCGACTAGAAGGCGATGTAGATTCCGTTGACGCGCCGGCTCTTAGGCGAGCAATCTGGGATGCATTCGGCGGCGGTGACACCCAGATCGTCCTCGATCTAGAGACATGCACCTATGTTTCCAGCACGGCATTGGCCGTCTTCTTCTCTTTGGCCGAGTGGGTTCGGGCCAAACAGGGAAGAGTAATCGGCATTTGTCCCTCAGCGGATATTCTTCGCCTATTTCAGATGGTCAGGCTCACCGATGAACGTGGTTTCCAATTCTTCATCGATCTCGAAAGCGCCCGAGAGACCATCCTTTCGTGAACTCGTGGTGATGATCCCCAGGAGCGGGGACGGGCTACGTGAAGGACGGTACTGTCGCCGGACCGCTCCCTTCAGGTGGCCCGCCACTTGATCTCGTCTTAGGCGCCAGAGCCGCACGTTCATGGTGCCGCCGAACCGCACAAGTTGACCACCTCATCCTCGTCTATTGTCGCGGCATCCCGTGCCCATCGGAACGAAGGTCGGCCACGCCTAGATCGACAACAGACAGGGTGAACTCAGGGCTAACGGGTTTGTAGACGCAGTGATACCTTCTGGTACGCCATGAACGGCTCCGGGGCGGCCTCCCAAACCTCACGCTGGGTTGAAGGCAAGCAGGGCCAAAGCTCGATCTCCGGTAAAGGTTGAGCCCCGAACCAGGCCACTGCGCAAAATGGGCCTTTTTGCAAACATTCCGCAAACGAACCGCTGAAAACAGCCCGTCACAGAGCGTCAGGACCGTCCGAGGAAAGGCGGCTTTTGCAGGAAACACGTCAGGGCCTAAAACCCGCCGTCACCGCGGAAAACGGGCCCTGTCTCACTTTTAATCCGATGGTCCAGGGTCCGAGTCCCTGACGGCTCATTTGCATGAAAGCCCCGAACACGCGGGGCCTTCTGCTTTTCTGGGGGCCGTGGCCTGGAGCGATGGAAGGCCACTCGGGCCCGAATGTTCACGGAAATGTACACCGCGCTGAGGATTAAGGCCTGGAAATGGGCCAAAAACTGGCTGAGAACTGGCCGGGCTTTGCGGTCCGGACCTACTCAGCGAGCGGTTCTAGGACTGGAGTCCTCCCTTGCCAGACGACCGTCCAGCGCTTGACCCACACGACCTTCATTGTGCCGGTGGCGCCTTGACCAAGGACTTCAACAACGAAGCGTTCGCGAGCCCGAAAAAGCTCCAGCGGCACGCGACAGCGAAGGATGGTGGGCACGTCTTCCTCCAAGGCCAGCGGCGTGTCCCGTCCGCAAAAGGGACCGATGCTGTAGTGGAACGCGGCGTCGTCCTTCTCATCCGCGGCGTCGATGCGAAGGGGAACCCGGACAAGGACGAAGCTGCTGTTGGTCGAGAGATCACACGACTCCGACCCGTTCTCCTCAACCTTGAAGATGGCAGCCTCCCTCGACAAAAACGCAGAGAGTGGCATGGTAGCAGGAGTGGGCGGCGCCGGTAATGCTTCCGGGCACCATCGGTCTACCCATCCGGTGCTATCCGATGGCCGCTCAGCGACGCTGATACAAGTATTAACAGCTCGTGATGGGGCTCGCCGAAGGAGCCGCGACTCAAACCGTTGAGTCTCTGGTAACCCGGCGCGATTCAGTGAGCATGTCGCGGAACTCGTCACGGCCCCTCACGAACTACGGCGGGGAAGATGGCGTGGTAGAAGGGAGTGGGGAGGGGCTTAGCAAGGCCCGCCACTTCGCCTCGCTGGCCGTCAGTGCGAGATTTCCACGCGTCCATCCGGCGCCGGCGCCCGGCATTCTTCGAGCGCTCCATTCCGGATGCCCAGCAACAACTTTACTGATCCATCATCGAGGAGCATCCGCAGGTCCACATGCCGGGCGACGAGGGCGAATTCTTGGTCTGCTGCCAGGCGATCGGTCAGAACCGGCATCCACAAACAGTTCTTCCCACCACGTCATCGGTCCTCCTCGCGGTGCTGGCGGACATGTGCGCTTGACTTGGCAAACCGCCGCCCGAAGATCCGCCGCGGATTGTCGACGAGCATCAGACGAATCTGTGTCTCGGTCACGCCACGCTCCCTGAGGGCCGGCAACACGTCGTTGG
>JADGPI010000027.1 GCA_017882525.1 Thermoleophilia bacterium | reverse complement strand
TGTCGAGCCCGGATCTCAAGGATCCCTACAACGTGTGCGGAGTCAAGCTCGGCGACTATCAGTTCGAGCGGGCCAAGGACTGGGAGAAGAAGGGGCTGCTGGCGCTCGTCGGGCTGGGTGTGGAACCGGGCATGGCGGACGTCTTCGCCAAGTACGCCGAGAAGCACCTGTTCGACGAGATCGAAGAGGTCGGAGTGCGCGACGGTGCCAACCTGGAGGTGCGCGGCTACGATTTCGCGCCCAACTTCTCCATATGGACCACCATCGAAGAGTGTCTGAATCCACCGGTGATCTGGGAGGAGGACAAGGGCTGGAGCACCACCGAGCCGTTCTCGGAGCCCGAGGTGTTCGACTTCCCGGAGATCGGTCCTGTTGAGTGCGTCAACGTTGAGCACGAGGAAGTGCTGCTCGTGCCTCGCTGGGTGGACTGCAAGCGCGTCACCTTCAAGTACGGGCTGGGCGATGAGTTCATCAACGTTCTCAAAGTCATCAAGATGTTGGGCCTGGACAATCGCTTCCCCATCGACGTCAAGGGCGTGAAAGTCGCGCCGCGCGACGTGGTGGCGGCGTGTCTGCCCGACCCGGCCCACCTAGGCGACCAGATGTTCGGCAAGACCTGTGCCGGCACCTGGGTGAAAGGCACCAAGGACGGCAAGCCACGCCAGGTGTATCTCTATCAAGTGGCGGACAACGAGACGTGCATGAAGAAGTTCGGCGTGCAGGCCGTGGTCTGGCAGACGGCAGTCAGCCCCGTCATCGGTTGGGAGTTGTTGGAGACCGGGGCCTGGACGGGCGCGGGAGTCATGGGTCCGGAAGCTTTCGACCCCGATCCGTTCGTGGAGCTCATGCCCAAGTACGACTTCCCGATGGGCCTCAAGGAGATGGGAGTCTGAGCGACAGGCTCGAGAGGTGCGACCGGCGACCGGCTGACGCACGTCGACAACGGGGGATGACGTTTTGCCGTGGCTGAAGGGGCGCGAGCGCCGGCTGCTTCGCACTCACGAGGCGCCGTTCAAAGACGCTGAGCACGCCGTGGGGCGGCTGGTGCAACACGAAGGGCGCCTGTACCGAGTCACCCGTTGGGAGGAGCTGCGCCCGCTGCCGCTGGAGAGGGGCGGCTCGCTCCGGGAGTGGCAGGTGTGGGGCCGGCCGCTTTCAAAGGATGAGATGCGGGACGAGGTGCTCGGGGCGACTGAGCGGATACTCGAGCAGGACCAAGAGGGGGGCAGCGGGGCGGACGGCTAGCCGTCCGCCCCGTCGACGTCTATTCGCCCATGACTTTGATCACCAGTCGCTTGGGCCGCAGACCGTCGAATTCTGCGTAGAAGACGTCCTGCCAGGGCCCCAGGTCGAGCCTGCCGGCGGTGATGGGCACGATCACCTGATGGTGCACCAGCATGTTCTTGAGGTGAGCGTCGCCGTTGTCCTCGCCCGAACGGTGATGCCGGTAGTCGCCGCCGTCCGGCAGGAGCTGGGCGGCTACCTCGTTGGCGGGCTTCTTCCACGCGGGAGGCGCGAGCTTGTCCAGCCACTCGAGCGCATCTGCCTGGATGCCCGACTCATTGTCGTTCACCCAGACTCCCGCGGTGATATGCATGGCACTCACGAGCACCATGCCTTCTCGCACTCCCGCCTCGTCCACCGCTTTTTGCACGTCGGGAGTGATGCGCACGAACTCGCGGCGCTGGCTGGTGTTGAAGGTCTTGTAAACGGTGTGGGTCTTCATGGCATATCCTTCGGTCGACGGTCCTAATGGGCGGACTGCGGCCGCTGGGGGCCAAACTGGGCCGGGCGGAGAGCTGCAGTCTATCTTGAGTCATTCTATCTGCGCAGCGGCACATGTGGTCCGTGGCTGAGCCGTGGGCTTGTGGCTGCCGTGGACCCGTGCGAGAGTAGCCGGCGAGGGAAGGCGAAAGCGGTTGCTTGCGACATGGCGCCCTCCGGGTTAGCGTTGGAGCGACACGATGTGCGCTCTCATCACGCACAAAGCAAGCGCAACAGGCAAAAGGAGCAACAGTGAAGAGGGCCGCAAGACTACTTGGGTTCTTCGGGGGCGCTACGGGCGTGGGCTTCGGATACCTCGCCGTATTCCTGGGGGGACCGGCTACCGGGCTAGGGGCGAATGGTCGGGGCTGGCTCATCTTCTCCAGTCTCATCGCCATGCTTCTGGCCATAGCGGGCGGCTGGATAGGCACCACTACCAGTGGTCGTTCCCGGTGGTCTGCAGTCGCTCTTATTGCCGTCGGTATTCTCGGCTTCGCATGCATCGCTGCCTATTGGATAGTCCCTGGCGTGCTGCTCTTCGCGAGCGCCGGCCTTTTCCTTGACAGCCGCAAGAAGGTGGACGCGCAGGCGCGCGTGTAGGAAGTGCATGACGGTGTTGCGCGGTCACGAATCTGCGATGGTGGCTGTTCCGAGATGGAAAGCCCGCGCGCTGGTGGCCATTTGTCCATTCGTATCGGGACATCAAGCGCCTCGAGAGGTCTTCCGGGGAGCCAGAGAAGACGGAAGCGTTCATTGCGCTGGTCGACCGCCTGGCGAGAGAATACTCACCCCTGGTGGTTGCAACATCTCTGAAAAGGAGCGGTGTCATATTCGGACTGGCGGGAGGGTTAACCGGCTTTTAACGCTTTGCTAACGTGCCCGTAACCTATGGCGGCCTACCACTTGGTGTATACTTTCACATGGACAAAAGGTAGAAAAGACATGCGGGCCGATCCGCGGGAGGTATAGGGCCTTCCAGGAGCGCACAGCGCGTTCGTTCGCGGGCGGCTCAACGAGAAGGAGAGACAAGTGAAGAATCGATCCATGTGGCAGAGATGCAAAGCGCAGCTCACCGGAACTCATGCGGCCATGCAGGACACCCCCGTCGGCGAGAAAGAGGGCCTACACGAGGCTCGGGCGCTGAAAGACTACCGCGTACATACCTTTATCGCTCGGTGGAGCTCCGACAAAGCAGCCTAAGATCACAATGAGCGCGTGTCCCGCCCGTCTTGCGGCGGGGCCGCGCTCTTTCTAACGGGACTTAGGCGGGCCGCCCGCCTAGACTGCAATCGCCCCCGCCACCTTGCGCCGACCCAGATCTTTGTGGCCCTCAAGGCGCTGTCGTGGTCTTGGCTTCGCAAGGGAGTGAGTGTTCGCGCCGCCCCGCCTAGCGAAAGGCCTGAGGTTTCTCGTTACCAGGGAGTCGGGCTGAAGGTCGTAGCCCCCGTAGCCTTGTTCACCGTTATCCCGAAGATCGTGCCGGACTTGGATTTGCTACCGACCTGGAACGAGTCAGGTCCCAGCGAGCCGAAGTTGACGCTCTTGGAGCTGGCGTCAGCTGTGGCCTTTGTCGCGCAGTTGTTTAGCTTTGTGAACTTGATGGAGGGCTCGATGGCCTTCAGCGTCGCCGCGGTGGCGGTTGAGAAGTCGCGCGTGTCCACATAGAAGGCTTCGATCGCGGTCCTCGCGTTGCGGACCAGGCTCTTTGTGGCGGCGTCGAGGGCTTTCTGCCGTTGTCCCAGGAAGGTGGGAATCGCAATGGCCGCGAGTACGGCGATGATGATGATGACTACCAGAAGTTCAATGAGGGTGAACCCCCCGTCTCCCTTGTGGAGTTTCCTAGTTCTTCCCATCATCCCGAACATCCCCGATCCCTTGTCTGTCTTCCGCGCATCGGCGTAGACCGGCGTCGGTATCCGTGGCGTCGTCATCCAGCATGCTTCACGGACGTTTCCGTTCCCTCCGTCGGGAAGATGGCTGACCCGAAACCGTCCAAAGCTTCGTATCGGCGGCGCTGGGTATCACTTGAGGAAGAACCTGCCGGCTTCAATGCTCTCCCCGGCGTCCCGACGCAGCTTGGCCGCAGATGAACGGCTTGCGGTGAGCCGACATATGTGGGTCGAAGATGGGCACCGCCCCGCCCAGTGGAAGGTCCCCCTTGGCACCGCCGGCCTTTTCGGCGTGGCTGGAGAAGAACTGTTGATCGCGACTCCGCGCGTGCTCACGCCTTTAGTCACTTGGTCGATATAGATAAGGCATCCATTCCGGGTGGCCCCGGATGGTGGTCTTCGATTTCAGCTTCTCAGGAGAATAGATGAACCTTCGGGCGCTAAAGCGCGGGGATGTCAAGGAATCTGCGGAAGAACGCTCCGACGAGGGCGCCCTTCGTTTGACCCAGCTTACCGTTGACCGGGCCGCCGACTACATCTACTGGGTGAGTGCAAGTGGCTGCATCGTCTATGCCAATGAATCCGCCTGCCGAAGGTATGGCTATTCCAAGTACGAGATGGTGGGTCTCGCCGTCGGTAAAATAGGTCCCAGTATCTCTGGTGGCTCCTGGCCAAAACGTTGGCAAGAGATAAAGGCAGCGGGTGCCTCCACTCTTGAAACCACCCATAGGGCGAAAGACGGAGAGCTATTCCCGGTGGAGGTGACTGCAAACTACGTCGCGGATGCCAGTGGTGAATACGTCATCGCCTCCGTCCGCGACATCACCCAGCGCAGGCGGCAAGAGGAGATGCTCAAGCTGATGCAGGTCTCTGTGGAGCGGGCGGCCGATCTGGTCCATTGGCTCGATCCCCAGGGACGGATCCTTTTTGCCAACGAGGCCAGCTGTCGGCTCGACGGCTACTCCCAGGACGAGATGCTTTCAATGAGGATCTTTGATCTTGATCCCACTCTCAGTCCAGAATCTTGGCCGAAGGCCTGGCAAAGGCTCAAAGAGGCAGGTTCTCTCACCATCGAATCTGTCCACCGGACCAAGAGTGGCGTGGTCTACCCGGTCGAGGTCTCGGCGAACTACGTGGAGCAGGACGGGAAAGAATTTGACTTCGTCTTCGCCCACAACATCACCGAACGTAAGCGCATGGAGCAATCGCTCAAGCTCACTCAGTTCTCAGTGGATCACTCCGCGGACATGGTCTCCCGGATGACTCCGGACGGACGCTTCGTGTACGCCAATGACACCATCTGCCGTCGTTTGGGCTATGAGCGCGAGGAACTTGTGGGCTTGTCGATCTATGAAGTAAACCCTCAGGCCCCGACGCCCTGGAAAGACCACTGGCAGGAGCTCAAGAGGCGGGGGTCGCTCACCTTCGAGTCGGTGCTCCGGACCAAGACAGGGGAGATCGTTCCGGTCGAGGTCACCGCCAACTACGTCGAATATGAGGGTCAGGAATACAACCTTGCTTTTGCCAGAGACATCACCGACCGTAAGCGGGCGGAAGAGGCACTCAAGGAAAGTGAGCAGCAACTCCGCCAGGCCCAAAAGATGGAGGCGGTCGGCCAATTGGCGGGCGGCATCGCCCACGACTTCAACAACCTGCTCACGGCCATCATCGGGAACAGCTCGCTCGCACTCGGCGCCATGGCGGCCGAGGACCCGAATCGAGAGCTAATTGCGGACATCAAAGAAACGGGAGAGCGGGCTGCCGGTCTCACCAGGCAGATCCTTGCTTTCTCCAGACGCCAGATCCTGAAACCTCAGATACTCCAACTCAACGACATCTTCCTGGGCATGGAACCCCTACTTCGCCGCACCCTGGGTGAAGACATCGACCTTCGCTTCTTTCTCGCATCTGACTTGAGAGAAACCGAGGTCGACCCTCACCAAATGGAGCAGGTGCTCATGAACCTGGTCCTCAACGCAAGGGACGCCATGCCGGAAGGCGGCCACCTCACGGTCGAGACCGCCAATGTCACGTTGGACCGCAAGTACGCTCGGATTCACCCGGAGGTTGAGCCCGGCCGCTACGTGACGCTCTCGGTAACCGACACGGGGTGCGGTATGTGCGAGGAGACCAGATCCCGCATCTTCGAGCCCTTCTTCACGACCAAGGAAGTGGGCAAGGGCACGGGCTTGGGGCTCTCCACGGTCTTTGGCATAGTAAAACAGAGTGGAGGAAGCATCTCCGTCTACAGCGAGCCTGGAACGGGGAGCACTTTCAAGGCGTACTTGCCCGTCAGCGTTACAGTCGCTGCTCCGGAGGCGGATTCCCCGCTTGAGGGGGCGATGGTGAGAGGCTCGGAGACCATCCTGGTCGTTGAGGATGAAGCCTCGGTCCGCCAACTCGTCGTCCGTATCCTTTCGCGCTCGGGCTTTGCGGTACTAGAAGCGGCCTCGGCTCACGAGCTCGATGCGGTGCTCAAGGGGGATGGGCCGGTTCCCGATCTTCTGCTGACCGATGTGGTCCTTCCCGGAGGAACGAGTGGCCGGGAGGTAGCAGAAGTTCTGCTTGCCCGCTACCCTGACCTCTCGGTCATCTTCATGTCCGGCTATACGCGGGACTCGGTGGTGCATAACGGACGATTGGACGAAGGCATCGAGTTCCTTGGGAAGCCATTCACGCCGGAGATGCTCTCGCATAAGGTGAGGCTCGTTCTAGACCGACGCGCCGCCGCGGGCAAGAAGCAATCGTCTTAAGGCCCCTTGAGCAGCTTATCGCCGAAGTCGCGCCCCGGCCGGTCTTTCTCATCTTCTCCAGTAACGGTGGGGGCGGCGAGGAGTTGAACCCTGTGTACTTCGCCGCAGCTGGACAACCCAAGGAGCTGTGGGAGGTCCCAGGGGCCGGCCACACCGCCGGCATCTCCGCGCATCCCCCGGAGTACGAGCGGCGCGTGACACAGTTCTTCGACAGTTGGTTGCTCGGCCGCTAGCCATCGGCGCAGCGGCCGTTGGGAAGGACCACCGCCTGTACGACGCAGAGTCGCCTAATGGACCTGGCCTCGAATCTCCCCCGCCGGATTCTTGGCGGTGCCTACGTTCACGTAGACTTGGCCGTTCTGGATGAGCGCCACGAAATCGGCGATGGTCTTGCCAGTGAGCGATCCGATGAGAGCCGAGGCATTGAAATTGCCCTCGGCAAGGGTTCCCGTGAAAGCGCCGTGCTGAGGTGGTCCCGGGAAAAGGATCAGCAGCCCCTGACCGTTAGTGCCCGGCTTGCCCAGCTTGACACGAGCCGCGGTGATGTCAGCGAGGTTGCTCACCTTGAGCACGAAGTGGACCCGAGTGCCGGTAGCATCGACCGTGAGGATGGCCGACCCGGCTGCCGAGGTGACGATCGCGGGGACTACCTCTTTGCCCGAGAGCTCAGCCGAGTAGGTGGTACTCGCCGTTGAGGTGGCCGGCGCGGTCGTGGTGGTCGAGCTTGTTGTGGCAGAGATGGGGACACTGGTCGTGGTGGCACCGGTGGTGGTCGTGGTCGGTTTGGCCGCGCAGCCGGGTAAGAGCAGCACGACCGCGAGAACGAGCACGAGCACGCGGGCTTTACTCACGGTCTCAACCTCCGACGAAGACCCTACTTCGAATGCCTCCCTCGTGGGCAGACCAAGCGAGGGTGGCTCCCACGTATTCACCTCCGGCCCGGGGTTCTCCTGCGCGGGCGAACGTGATCGAAAGGCAAGGATGTGGGCAAGCCGCGCCGAACCCAATGCTGGAAACGATTACGTCTTGATCGGCATTCGAGGACATGAGACCAGACTTACCGCGATATATCACCCGCAGCGACCGGGGGAACCGACAAAGACGGGCCCGACGGCGTCGTTTGGTCTTGGCCCTTGTCGTCATTCTCGCCGCCGCGGTCGTGGTTGTTCTCGCATTCACCCTGCTGGGAGGCAATAAGTCCGGCGGCCCGACCTCTACCTCCGCAAAGCCGGCCGCCTCGACCTCCACTTCGACAAAGCCTGCTTCCGCTTCTTCGACCACGAGCTTGAGCGCCGCGAGCACAACCTCGACGGAAACCAGCTTGGGGAACGGCACACAAACCTACCTTGCCCAGCTTTCCGGCCAGAATGAGAGCCCGGCTCTCTCCACCTCGGCGAGCGGTACGCTCACGATCACCGTCGCCGCCGATGGCTCTTCCGCGCACTACGTCCTCACCGTGAGCAAAATCACCAACCTTACTCTGGCTCGTCTGCATGAAGGTAAGGCTGGAGCGACCGGCACCACCGTACTCACTATCTACGGGGGGCCGACGAGGAGCGACGTGTTCACTGGGGTCGTCACTCAAGGATCCTTCACTGCCGCGCAGCTTGGCGGCTCCTTGAGGGGCAAGACCATCGCCGACTTTGTCGCTCTCGTCAAGGCCGGCTCCGTCTACCTCAACGTGGGCACGAGCGCCCATCCATTAGGCGAGATTAGAGGGCAGCTCGAATAGCACCCGGAGGAATGCGCGCAACCGGCTCGGAGTAGTCCCACGGCCTCGGCCGGACGTCAGCCTCCGCGGAGCCAGAGCCCCCGAGAAGTGGTGGTACGGTCAACATGGTTGCTTGTCCTTGACAGCTGCCTCACCGGAACCCAGACTGTGGAGATGTCGGCCTGAGAGACCGGTAGCGCCCGGAGCGAGACGCAGGTGCGTTTGGAGTGGTCCTGAGAGCACCGCTACACAAGCCAAGATTCCCTCGGTGGCTGATCGCCATCGTGATCGTGGTGGCCCTGGGCGTCGTGGCGGGCGCGTTCTGGTTCTACAACGATCAGAATCGCGGGGCGCGAAGGAACATCGAAAACGACCTCCTGTCCGTGGGGCAACTCAAGGCGCAGCAGATCGCCAGTTGGCGGGCCGAGCGGCTGGGAAACGCTGGCGTCATCACGGGGGACCCGGCCTCTCGCGACTTGATCGCCCGGTGGCTTGGCTCGAGGCAGCCGGCTGATACCGCGGAGATTCGTGCCTGGTTTCGAACCGTCAAGAACGAGTACAACTACGCGAACGTAGAACTGTTGAATGCGACCGGTGGCGTTCTTCTTAGCCTGTCAGATGCGGGCGCGCCTCCAGAACCGACGGCCCTCGAAGCGCTCCAGACCGCGCTCTCCGGGAAACAGGCCGTCCTCACCGATCTTCACTTTGCGACGGACGGCAAGACCGTGAATCTTGACGCCATCGCTCCACTGTTCGGCGGCGCGGCTGCCTCCGGGGCCCCCCTCGCCGCGGTGTTGCTGACGGCTAACGCCAGCGACTTCCTCTTTCCGCTCATCCAAAAGTGGCCGACGGAGAGCAGTTCGGCCGAGACCCTGCTCGTGCGGCGCGAGGGCGACCAGGTCCTGTACCTGAACGACCTGCTCCACCAAAAGGGCACTGCCCTCAAGCTGAAGGTCCCGGTTACCAAGACGGACGTGCCGGCGGTGATGGCGGTGCTCGGAGCCGGTGGAATCGTGGAGGGGATCGACTATCGCGGAGCGAAGGTGATCGCGGCGGTCCAGAGGGTGCCTGAATCCTCCTGGTTCATCGTGGCCAAGATCGATCAGTCCGAAGCCTTTGGAGGGGCGCGGTTCCGATCGATACTGATCGTCATCCTGACCGTCCTTCTTCTCGCCGCGCTCAGCGGCGGCACCAGCCTCACCTGGCAGCGTAGCCTCAAGAGGCGCTACGCAGAGGCATACGATGCCGAGCTATCCCGCCAGACGGTCCTCGCCCGCTACGAGCACCTCATGAAGCAGGCGAACGACATCATTATCCTCGGCGACGAAGACCAACGCATCGTCGAGGCCAACGACCGGGCAGTCGAGGCGTACGGCTATTCGCTCGAAGAGCTCCTCGCCCTGCGGATGCCCGATCTCGTACCGCCCGATGGGGTAGCAGCCTTGAGAGAACGGATGAAGGAACTCGAGCTAAGGGGTTCGTACGTTCGGGAAACCACCTACCGGCGAAAAGATGGCTCGGTCTTCCCGGCGGAGGTCAGCGGTCGGGCTGTCTCCCTCGAAGGTAGAAAGTACGTTCAAATCATGGTCCGCGACATCAGCGAGCGCAAGCAGGCAGAAGAGGCTTTGCACCTGGCCAAGAAGCAGACTGAGGCCACCAACCGCGAGCTTGAGCACGCAGTAAGGCGCGCAAACCGGTTGGCCCTGCAGGCCCAAAGCGCCAACCAGGCGAAGAGCGAGTTCGTCGCCAACATGAGTCACGAGATCCGCACACCGATGAACGGAGTGATCGGTATGACAGGATTGCTTCTCGACACCGATCTGGATCCCGAGCAGCGCGACTACGCTGAGACCGTTCGTACGAGCGCCGAGGCTCTGCTCTCCGTCGTGAACGACGTACTCGATTTCTCCAAGATCGAGGCGGGCAAGCTCGAGGTAGAGAACCTGGACTTCGACCTTCGCACCACCCTGGAGGACATGAGCGACCTCCTGGCGATGCGCGCTCACGAGAAGAGCCTGGAGTTCACCACCTTGGTGGAACCCCAGGTGCCCTCGCTCTTGCGCGGTGACCCCGGACGTCTGCGCCAGGTGCTCACGAATCTGGTGGGAAACGCCATCAAGTTCACCGACCAGGGCGAGGTGGCGCTGAACGTCTCCATGGAGTGGGAGGACGAAGGGACCACGAGGTTGCGCTTCGCAGTGAGGGACACCGGTATCGGAATCCCTGCCGATAAGCACGAGGCGCTCTTTGAGCCTTTCACACAGGCGGACGCGTCCACCACCAGACGCTTTGGGGGCACGGGCCTCGGGCTCTCCATCTCCAAGCGCTTGGCGGAACTCATGCATGGTCAGATCGGAGTAACCAGCACTCCTGGTGAAGGCTCGACCTTCTGGTTCACCGCGCAGCTTGACAAACAGATCGCGGGTGCCGGCGAGGTCAGGGGAGCCCGCCCGGCGGCGGAGGAGAATCTTCTGGCAAGCATAGAGGGCGTGCGCATACTGGCGGTCGACGACAATCCCACCAACCGCAAGGTGATCGCGGGTATGCTTAAACCTTGGGGAGCTCGCCACGTCGAGGTGGAAGGCGCGCGGCAGGCGCTGGACGCCCTGAAGAGCGCTGCGCGCGAAGGAGACTCCTATCGCATCGCCATCTTGGACATGCAGATGCCGGAGGTGGACGGTGAGATGCTCGGCGTCATGATTCGCAAGAACCATGCTCTTGATGGCACTGCTCTCGTCATGATGACCTCCGTCGGCTCGCGGGGAGACGCCGCCCGACTGGAGAAGGCCGGTTTCGCCGCCTACCTGACCAAACCGGTTAAGCAATCTCAACTATACGATTGCTTGGTGACGGTACTCAACCGCGGCAGCGGCGTTGCTGCCCCCAAGGCCTCTCGCATCATCACGCGTCACAGTCTCACCGACCAAGCCAAGCGTGGCGTGCGCATTCTTCTGGCGGAAGACAACCTCGTCAACCGGAAGGTCGCCCTGGCGACGCTGGAGAAGCTGGGCTATCACGCCGACGCGGTAGCCAACGGCCTCGAGGCTCTGACCGCGCTGGAAACGCTGCCGTACGATATCGTGCTGATGGACGTCCAGATGCCCGAGATGGACGGCTTCGAAGCGACGCTGCGCATCCGAGATCCGAAGTCAGGCGTGCGCAACCACACTGTTCCGATCGTGGCGCTCACCGCGCATGCCATGGCGGGCGACCGCGAGAAATGCCTCGAGGCTGGAATGGACGACTACCTAACGAAGCCCCTTCGGCCCGATGATCTGGGCCAAGCCATAGAGCGTTGGACCTCGGGAGAGAAGAAGACGTCGGTAACGGCCGCGCCACCGATGCCGCCGTCCGAGCCCCCCGCTCCCGTGCCCGGCGAGCGAGTCCGGGACGCGTCAGGGCCGCTCTTCGACCGTGAGGTGCTACTGCGCATATTGGGGGGCGACAAGGAGCTGGCAAGCGAGATCATCACTGAGTTCCTGACCGACGCCCGGCGTCAACTCCAAGCCCTTAGAGAGACAGCTGCTTCCGGGGGGGCGGACGAGCTAAGGCGGCAGGCGCATGGACTCAAGGGGGCTTCTGGCACCGTCGGCGCTCTCGCCCTAAGCGCTCTGGCGGCTCGGCTGGAGGCCGATGCGGCCGAAGCGGGGGAAAGCCGTCTGGGGGGTGCAGAGGAGAGTGTGACCGCTCTCGAGGCCGCACTTAAGGACTTTCAAGACGCCTGGGAGAAGAACGGGCTCGCGGAGGTGCAGCCATGAGGGTGCTGGTCGCGGAGGACGATCTCACCTCGCGGCTCGTCCTAGAGAAGACCCTGGCGAAGTGGGGCTACGATGTCGTGGTCGCTCGTGACGGGATAGAGGCTCTGGACCTCATAGAAAGCGCGGACGCGCCGGCGCTTCTGGTGCTCGATTGGGAGATGCCCGGCATGGACGGGATCGACGTGTGCCGCAAGGTCCGCGAGCGCGAAGGCGGTCGTTCCCGCTACATCATCCTGCTGACCGCGCGCAGTGGTACCCAAGACCTCGTAGCCGGTCTTGAAGCCGGAGCGAACGACTACGTGGGGAAGCCCTTCGACCCTTCTGAACTTCGGGCTCGCTTGGACGTGGGCAGCCGTTTCGTAGAGCTCTACGAGGAGCTCCTGGCTACCCAGCATGCCCTGGAGCACGAGGCGCACACCGATCCCCTGACCCAGATAATGAACCGGGGAGCCATAATGGCCCGGCTCCACGAAGAGGTCGCCCGGGCCAAGCGGGGGGCCATACCACTCAGCCTGGGGATCATGGATATCGATCACTTCAAAAGTGTGAACGACACCTATGGGCATGCCGCCGGCGACGAAGTGCTGCGCGAGGTGGTTGGCCGATCAGCGCTTGCTCTCCGGCCCTACGATGCCCTGGGCCGCGTGGGGGGAGAGGAATTCCTCATGCTGATCCCGGGGGCCGCTCGAGAGGATGCGTGGTCGGTCCTTGAGCGCGTGCGACGAGTCGTGGGAGACACCCCAATCGAGCTCTCGAATCAACTGATCGATGTCACGGTCAGTGTTGGCGGCACGGTCGCCCTCGCGGATGAACCGGTGGATCAGATGCTGATCCGGGCCGACGAAGCCCTCTACCGCGCCAAGGAGTTAGGCCGCAATCGCGTCGAGACGAGTCCGGAGAAGTAGCGCGGAACGGCAAGGTGGGCCAGAAGGGCCGGCGCACGCTCCCGTTCCTGTGCCGAGCGGAGTCGCGGACGGTGGTGCGTCCTCCGAATGAGCATTGTCCCGCGCAATGTCAGCCTGCTGGTAGAATCTGGCGTTGTGTCGCCTTGCTGCCTGGGAGGCCTATGGAAGTTCTCACATCCTCGCCCTGCCGCACGCCTGTTTCAGGCGCGGTCGGGAAAGAGATGCCGCCGGCCAGTT
>JADGPI010000026.1 GCA_017882525.1 Thermoleophilia bacterium | reverse complement strand
GCATCGAAGCCCAGGCGTCGGAGGGCGGACACCATCTTGCCGGTGACCGCGGTACCGGGCTCGTAGCCGAACTCTTCGCCCAAAGCGCCGCGGATGGCCGGGGCGGTCTGCACGATGACGTGCTTGGAGGGGTCGTCGAGCGCCGCCCAAGCTTCTTCGATCACGCTGTTCTCGACGATGGCGCCGACCGGGCACACCGCCGCACACTGGCCGCACTGCACACAGACCACGTCGCTCAGGTTACTGGCGAAGGCCGGCCCGATCACCGTGGCAAAGCCGCGGTACTGCGGAAAGAGTCCGCCGACGCCCTGGGTCTGGTTGCAAACCGTCACGCAGCGGCGGCACATGATGCACTTGCCGGTGTCGCGGGTCAGGGCGGGGGTGGAGGTGTCGATGATCTTGCGGGTTCTTTCGCCCTCGTAGGTGATCTTGTCTATGCCCAGATCGTAGGCGAGGGTGCGCAGCTCGCAGTCTCCGTTGCGGCTGCAGGATTGACAGTCTCCGTCGTGCTCCGAGAGGAGCAGTTCGACCACCGTCTGCCGGCCCTTGCGCACGCGCGGCGAGTTGGTCTTGACCACCATGCCGTCAGTGGCAGGCTGCGTGCACGACGCCACCAGCGCCTTGGCACCTTCGATCTCGACCAGGCACACGCGGCAGGCGCCGATGGCCTGCACGCCCTCCAGGTAGCACAGGGTGGGGACCCTGGCGCCGACCTGGCGGCAGGCATCCAGGACGGTCGTGCCCTCAGGGACCTCGACCTTGATGTTGTCGACAGTCAAAACTGGCATCTCATATCTCCTTGGTCTCAGCGGTGGCCGGGACCTTGCCGTAGTCGCAGCGGAGGCACCGGTGGGCCTCGGCGAGAGCGACTTCCGCGTCCCACGGCAGTTCGACCTCAGCAAAGCTGCAGGCCCGTACGCTGGGATCGAGGCAATCGATAACGGCTCTCGGCGTATCACAGGGGTCGGCATCGGGATCGAAGAAGCAATCGACCGCGATCTCGCGCCGCCAGAAGGCATGATTCGCACCGGTTAAATGCTCGTCGATGGCCACGGCGGCTTTCTCCCCAGCGGCGATGGCTTCCACCACGGATGCGGGGCCGGTCGCGGCGTCGCCTCCGGCGAATATCCAATCCACACTGGTGCTACCGGTGGCTCGGTCGACCTTGATCCAACCATTGCGCTTCTCGATCCGGGTGCCGTCCACAAGCTTGTCCACGTCGAGCGACTGCCCGATGGCCGCGATGACCTGGTCGCAGGAGACAATGAAGTCCGGGTTGCGGCCGGCCACAGGGCGGCGACGGCCGCTCTTGTCGTAGTCGCCGAGCACCATCTGCTGGCAGAGGACGCCCGTCATCTTTCCGTTCTTGTCGCGCAGGATCTCCTTGGGCGCGACCATCGGCATGATCTCGATGCCTTCCAGGTCGGCGGCGTCGATCTCTTCTATCCACGCCGGCATCTGGGCCCGTTGGCGTCGGTAGAGGATGGTGACTTTCTTCGCGCCGAGCCGGAGAGCGGTACGGGCGGCGTCGAGGGCCGAGTTACCGCCCCCGATGATGGCCACCTGTTCGCCGACCCATGGATCGCCATGCACGTTGTATTGGCGAAGGAAGCTGAGAGCCTCGCCGACTCCTTCCCCTTCCTCGCCCGGCAGGCCCAGGTTGACGCCCTCAGGGGCGCCTACGCCCAGGAACACTGCTTGGTAACCCTGGTCTTTCAGTTGCTGCAGGGTGAAGTCGCGGCCGAGTGCTTGACCGGTCTTCAGGGTGGCGCCCATGCTCTCGATCATGCTGATCTCGCGGCCGAGCTCTTCGCGGGGGAGGCGATACGCGGGGATGGCCTGCACAAGCATGCCTCCCGGGCTTACCTCTCTTTCGAAGATCTCCGGCGCATATCCAAGGCGAGCCAGGAAGTAAGCGCAGGAGAGGCCGGCGGGTCCGCTGCCGATGATGGCCACCTTGCGCTTGGCGTTCTCCGCGTTCTTCAGCACTTCAGGGAGCAGTGGCTCCGTCTCCTGCTCGGTCATGAAGCGCTTGAGCCCGCGAATGGCGACAGGATCGTCGAGAGCCGCACGCTGGCACTTGCTCTCACACGGATGGAAGCACACCCGCCCGCAGATACTGGCGAGGGGGTTCCGCTCGCGGTGCAGCTTCAGCGCTTCGTCGAAGCGTTTCTCGCCGATGAGGCTGACGAAACCGGGTACGTGCACGCCCGCCGGACAGGCGTTCGAGCACCGGGCAGTGAACAAGGATGAGCAGACGCCGGCTTCGCAATAGTGGTCCCGGATGTGCGCCTCGTATTCGTGGCGGAAGTGACGGATGGTCGAGAGCACCGGGTTGGCTGCCGTCTGGCCCAGACCGCAAAGCGCGGTGTCCTTGATGGTTTCGCCAAGGTCGATGAGCTTCTCGATGTCGCCCTCTTCGCCCTCACCGTTGCAGATGCGGGTGACGATCTCCAGCATCCGCTTGGTGCCAACCCGGCACGGCGGGCATTTGCCGCAGCTCTCGTCCTGGATGAAGTCCAGGAAGTAGCGGGCCACGTCCACCATGCAGCTGTCGTCGTCCATGACGATGCAGCCACCGGAACCCATGATGGCTCCCAGTTCCTGCAGCGACTCGTAGTCGACGGGCACGTTCAGGTTGGTCTTCGGGATGCATCCACCGGAGGGGCCTCCGAGCTGGACGGCCTTGAAAGCCTTGTCGCCGGGCACTCCGCCGCCGATCTCGTAGATGATCTCGCCCAGCTGGACGCCGATCGGCACTTCGACCAGTCCTGCGTGTTGGATGGCGCCCCCCAGTGCGAACACTTTGGTGCCTTTGCTCTTCTCGGTGCCCGTGCTGGCGAACCACTCCGCTCCCTTGAGGATGATGGGAGCGATATTCGCGAAGGTCTCCACGTTGTTGAGCACGCTCGGCTTGTCCCACAGGCCTTTGACGGCAGGGAACGGGGGACGCGGGCGGGGCTCGCCGCGGCCACCCTCGATGGATCTCATGAGGGCGGTCTCTTCGCCGCAGACGAAGGCGCCGGAGCCCATGCGGATCTCCAGGTCGAAGTCGAAGCCGGTGCCCATGATGTCCTTGCCCAAGAGACCGAGGTCGCGGGCTTGGTCGATGGCGTACTGCAGCCGCTCGACGGCCAGGGGGTATTCGGCGCGCAGGTAGACGAAGCCCTCGTGGGCGCCGATGGCGTACGCGCCGATGGCCATGCCCTCGATGAGGCTGTGCGGGTCACCTTCAAGCACCGACAGGTCCATGAAAGCCCCGGGGTCGCCCTCGTCGGCGTTGCAAAGGATGTACTTGACGTCCGACTCGGTCTGGCGGGCGAATTTCCACTTGAGGCCCGTCGGGAAGCCCGCGCCGCCGCGGCCGCGAAGACCGCTCCGCAGCACTTCGCTCACCACTTGTTCTGTCGTCATCTCCGTGAGCACTTTTGCCAACGCCTGGTAGCCCTCACGGGCTATGTACTCTTCGATCTTGAGCGGGTCGATGATGCCCGAGTTGCGCAGTACGATCTTCACCTGACGGTTGAAGAACTCCACATCCTGCATCTCGGCGAAGGTCTTGTCGGTGCCGGGAGCATGGCTCACCAGTCGCTCGACTATCCGGCCCTTGAGAAGATGCTCCTCGACGATCTCGTGGACGTCCTCGATCTTGATGTTCTGGTAGAACACCGCGTCGGGGTAGATCAGCGCGACCGGACCCACGGCGCACGGTCCCAGGCAGCCGGTCTCGATGACCGCCACATCCTGAGCGAGCCCTTGGTCTTCGAGCTCTTTGGTGAAGGCGGCGCTCACCGCGAGAGCACCAGATGCTATGCAGCCGCCGCCCGTGCAGATCAGAACGTGGCTCTTGAGTTCATTCATGACTGGTTCCTTCGATCTCTCATGGGAAGACGGCTACGATTGCTTGATGAGGTAGGCACCCACCGGAGCGCCGCCCACCAGATGTTCTTGGACGATCTTGTGGACCTTGTCCCTGTTCTCGAGCAGCCCGTAATGGTAGACGGCGCCGTCGGCACCCTGGACCGTCGCCATCGGCTCCATCTCGCACAAGCCGACACAGCCCGATTGGCGGACCGTCACGTTGTCAAGCCCGGCCTCGGCCACCTCGGAGAGGAACCCGGCGATCACGTCGCGGGCCCCGGCGGCGATGCCGCAGGTGCCCATGTGCACGGTCACCGTGATCTCCTTGGTCGCGGAACGCATGTCGACGCCTCCCTTGGCCTTCTGGGCCAGGGCGAGCAGGTCAGCGGGATTCTTTATCTTGTCGGCCATCACGCGCTCCTTTCGCCCACCGCAACCTCTGCGGCCACCGGTGCGTACTGGGCGATGATGTCTTTGATCCGTGCCGGCTTGACGCGATGGTGGACCACGTCGTTGATCGTCAGCACCGGGGCCAGACCGCAGGCGCCGAAGCAGCGGGCCACCTCGAGAGAGAACTCGCGGTCTTCGGTGGTCTCGCCCACGTCGATGCCGAGCTCCTTCTTGAGAGACTCGAGGACGTTCATGCCACCGCGCACGTAGCAGGCGGTGCCCAGGCACACGCGGACGAGGTTGCGCCCCCGCGGGACCGTGGAGAAGAACGAGTAAAAGCTCACCACTCCCGTGACCTCGCTGTAGGGCTTGTGAAGTCCCTTGGCGACGTGCTTGAGGGCGACCTCCGGCAGGTACCCGAAGATGCCCTGCGCCAACTGCAGCACCGGGATCAAAGCCCCTGGTTTCTCCTTGTACCGTCCGATGACGTCATCGAGCCGTGCGAGAAGTTCCTCCTCCGAGACTTCTTCGCAGCACGTGCACTTTGCGTCTCGGTCCTCTGCCTCCGCTGTCATGCTTTTGCCTCCTTGGCCGGCCTGCGTGAGCGCATCCCCGGGCCTGGGCCGCGCCTCGACAATTCATCGCTGGTTAAGGGCTGCCGCTGCATCACGCGAGCCTCTCCGCGGACCGGATGAGCAGCTCCGTGGCTTGAGCAAGCGGTGCCTCGATGAGTGGTTGCCCGAACTCATCGCCCTCGAGGCTGATGGTGAACTCCACGTCCAGGTTAGTCACCGCCGCGACCACGAGAGTCGTAGCCAGGTCGCCGAGAGGCGGCCGGTCCACGTGGTCGAGGCGCATGGCGACGTCTACTCGAGCCCCGCCCAGAGTCGGGGACGGGCCGAGGGTCAGGCCCCCTGCCGCTGCTTCGGCCTCCGCTCTCAGGAGGCTCAGTCCAAGTCCCGTCTTCTTACCTTCTTTGGTGGTGAAGAAGGGATCGAGGATCCGCTCAGGGGCTGCGTCGAACCCCCGTCCGTCATCATCGACCGTCAACCGCAACTCGCCGGAAGCGTGGTCGATGCGAAGACCGACATTGATGTGGCTGGCGCCCGCCCGCACAGAATTCTCGAGCAACTCGAGCAGATAGAGGGAGACGTCATGCACGCCCGACGGCCCTCCCTTCAGCCCCCGCGAAAGCAAGGGCCAATTCGACGAACGACGGCTGCTCGACGGTGAGATCCGAGATAGCGCTGCCTATGTCGTCGAGGTAATGGCCGTCTGATGAGCTGGTCATGGGGAGGCCCAGGGCTCTGAAACCGGCCATGCGGGGCGAATCGTCGTCGGTGAATCGCGTGATCTCGACCGCGTCGAAGCCGGTCTCCTCGGGGAAGAACCCCAGCTGAGAGAGCACGCTGAAGGCCTTGCGGTCGATATGGGCGGCTATCGCAAGGCCGCCATGGCGCTTGATCAGTTCGACGACCGCATCCAGTTCGAGCGAGGTGGCGAACGCCAGTGCGGCGGTCTCCGTGCCGACCACCCGTCCGTCGGCAGCCATTACCGGCTGTTCCCCGAAGAAGGCCGCGTAGTCGTCACCGGCCTCAGGCAGGGAAGGCGCTATCTCAGCCCCCGCCGCCTCTGCCGCGGCTGCATCCGGGAACAGGCCCACGACGTGGACTTCTTCGGCGCTCGATATCTCGATGCCCGCGAGCACGGTCATACGTCCACCGGCAGCTTCCTGCACGGCGGCCACGTTGCGCGCGCTGTTGTGGTCGCATACGGCAATCATGTCAAGCCCTCGAGCCAACGCCGCCTCCACGATCGCCGGGGGCGTCATCTCGTCCGAGGCGCACGGCGAAAGCGCCGTGTGGACATGTAAGTCGGCTATCGCGTGTCGCAGGCGGTCTGGCATGGATGCTCGCTCGTCCTTCAGGCATGGTGTCCTTGCGGGGGCCGGCTCACGCAGCCCCTCCTCTTATGCCGAGTTGATACAACCGCCCCACGATGTCGAAGGTGTCGGCGGGAGACACGAAAAGAGAAAGATCCTCGTCGACCGCCCTGGCGATCACGTCGTCGTCGGGCACGCGGTTGGACGAGAAGATGACCGCTCGCAGACCGGAGTGGCTCGCCACCGCGATGACGTTCAGGTGAACCTGCAGCGTCACGAGCACGCCCCCGGCAGGGGCGTGAGCAAGCACGTCGCTCAGCAAGTCTGAGGCATAGCCGTAGGCGATGTCGGTCTCGCGGTCGCCGGCGATCGGCGGGGTAAGCTCCCTGAGGTCCAGGGCCTGAACAAGCTCCTCGAGTCTCATGGGTTCAGCGCCTCCTTCTCTTTTTCGAAATAGGGGCAGAGGTCAGCCGTCGCTCGTCCCATCACCACATCCTCCGCAAGCGCCGCACACGTGGGGGCGCCGCATGTCCCGCAGTCTTTGCCGGGCAGCGCCCGGGCAAGTGCCTGTAGCCGGCCCAGTCGCTCGATGGCCCGCCCCATGTTCGAGTCCAGGCGGATCCCGGGGCGTGCGGCGAATGGCCGCCGGCGTGGGGAAGGCGCCGGCGCGTCTTCCCTGGCTGAGGGCGCATCCCGGTCCTGGGCCCACCGGTGGGTGGCTACGTGGAAATCGACCGAGAGGAGCGGCGAGCCGAAGCAGCCGCCGGCGCACGCATACGGCTCCACCACGGTCACGTCGGTGAGCAGGCCGTTTTCCAGCTGTTCCAGGACCGCGATGACGTGGTCCATGCCGGTGACCGTGAGCGGAGACACTACTTCTGTCGGATCGGGCGCCCGCAGGGCGGGCGCGTGCAGGGCGGAGTCATTGTTTCGCGCAGATTCATCGGACTGCAGCGCGGATTCAGACGGCTGCCGCGGCGAGCCGGCGATTGTTCCGGCTAAGGCTGCCGCGACCGAATCCCGGCCTTCGGCTGCCAATCGTGCCATTACCGGGCCGCGCACCGACTCGGGAGTGAGATACACGGCGCCAGGGTGGACGCAGCTATCCTCCCGGCCCCCGACCTCCTGGGACACGAGCGCGGAGCGCTGGCTGGGACACGAGACCACATATGCCACTGGCCGCTCTCCCTGTGCCGCCTGCAAGGCCTCCCAAGGGGACTCGAAGGGAGCGAGCTGCGGTATCAGCGAGGGGAATCTGAGCTCGATGAGGTTTACCACTGCCGGGCAGACCGGGGCGATGATGGGGAGCTCTCTCCGGCCCTCTTCAGGTGCGGCGTTCTCGTGCGCCAAGGCAACGGTGGCCTGGCGCAGGGCTTGTTCGAAGGGAGCCACGGTGATGACGTCCGCAAAGCCCAAGGCTCGTAATCCTTCGACCACTCGGCTTGGGGAGTAGCCGGCCCCACAGCCCGCAAGGAAGGCCGGAGGCACTGCGATGACCATGTCCCCTGGGCTCCTCAGATCGTCCAAAGAAGAAATATCCTGGCGCATGGTCAGAGCCTTTGGAGCGCAAACTGAGATGCAGGCCGTGCAGTCCACGCACAGGTGCTCGAGGACGGTCGGCCGCCCGTCGCGCACCCGCACCGCTTGGGTGGGACAGGCAGCGAGGCAGCGGCGGCAATCGCGGCATTTCTCGGTGGAGGCAACGAGCGAGATGACGTTTGGGGCGCAGGTGGACCCTCGCTTGAGAAAGACTGTGAAGCTCACGCGGGTCCCCTCGCTCACGCGCGAAGTCACTCTCAGCCGGTCGCTGTTCTTCTTTATGTTGGGGAGCCCCAAGCCCGCTCCAAAACCCAGGGCCCTCGCTTCCGAGCTTGCCGTGGAGAAGCCTTCTTTCATAGCCAACTCGATGTCGGGGATGCCCGGCCCCTCGTCGATCACGTCGACGTCGATGGCCGAGTCGCAGAGCGACGCTTCCAGCCGCCCTCCGCGCGCGTGGATCACGACGTTCATCTCCGCCTCATAGGCGGCGATCATCGTGCGCCGGATGCTCTCGGCATCCGCGCCGATGCGCTTGAGCTGCTCCTTGATGGCACTTGAAGCCGCTCCGGCCGCTTCGAAGTCGTTACTCTTTATGTCGTAGCAGACGAATTCCATGACCTTCTTGACTATCGCTCGGCCTGTTTTTGGCCGTTCTCCGAGAGGATGTGGTAGATGAGACCGCACGTCTCGAAGACGCCCACCGGCGAGACCATTATCATCGTGTCGTTGGCTCGGGCCAGCTCGATTATGTCCGGTTCCGGGTCGATGCCGTCGACGAAGCAGATGCCGGGCACGTCCATGAGCTCGGCCACGCGCACCATCTGCAGGTTCGCCAGATTGGTCACGAGCAATGTCCTATCCGACGCCTCGTTGAGCAGGTCGCTCACCCGGTCGCCCGCGTAGACTTTGGTGACCTCGGTGCCTGCTGCCGCTCCGGGGGTGAGCGCGCGCGCGCCTATCTTTTGCGCCAACTCTTCCAGCTTCATGTTCGTCCTTGCCAAGAGGGAATCGATGGTGCGGATGATGGGGTCCATGTCTGTCTCGGCCACGTCTTCCGGTGCCGAGCCCTTGCCGGTGCCCTCGCGGGCGAAGAAGGCCGCGGACTCGAGGGCGGAGGTGATGTCCATGTAGTCCACGAAGACATCGTCGGGGACACGGAGAGGCACGGCTGCAAAGCTCACGATGCTCCTCACTCCGGCCCCCACCAGAGTCGCGGCCGCAGATTGGGCTGCTTCCGGAGGAACGGCGAGCACTCCGATGCGGATCCCCATTTCCGCGACCAGCTTCTCCATGCTGAGAGCACTGTGGACTTCGCAACCGTCGAGCGACTTTCCGATGACCGCGGGATTGGTATCGAACGCGATGGCGATCCGCAGCATCCG
>JADGPI010000181.1 GCA_017882525.1 Thermoleophilia bacterium | reverse complement strand
TGATCGCCTCGCAGCCCGGCAACGAAGGTGTCACAGTGTTCGGTGACGAGGGCGATGGCGAGTACGGGATATTCATTCTTTGGAACTCTGAGGAGAGCGCCAATGCCGCAGCCCCGGTGGTCCGCCCACGGCTGGACGAGCACCTGGCGGGCAATATCCAAGGTGCCCCCAGCTTCCATCTCTACAGAGTCCTCTCAAGGTGAGTCCGGAGCCTGGTCGCGGCTCGCCCTCATGGGCGCAGCTAACCGGATTTTGCATACCGCTTGAGATAGAAAGGGGTACCGACCAAGATAAGACATTAAGCGTATCCATCTTCCGATCGAGTCCAAATACTGAACAAAGACCTAACTTCTAAAGGAGCAGAACGAAATGCTGCCTGGATTGCCGTTTGCCAACATGAGCCACTTGGGATGGGCCGTAAGAGATTTGGATAAGACCATTAAGACTTTTGAGGATTTGGGCTTGGGACCGTGGCGCCGTTATATGCTGGGGGAGACGGGGGCCGGGCATGATTTCGAAAATAGGGACTATGAGGGGGGGATGGAACAAAGAGCTAAAGTAGCTTTGGGCAGGTGGGGAGCAATTATCATTGAGCTATTTGAACCAATATACATGCCCATAGTAGAGAAGTTCTTGGAAACCAAAGGAGAGGGCATTTGGCACTTTGGCTATGCGGTGAGCAGGGAACAGTTCGACGCAACGCTTGCCGAGGTGAAGAAGAAGGGAATTGAAGTCATCGGACAGGCGCAATACAAGAACGGCGTTCGCATGGCTTTCCTTGATCCTAGCAAGACTGGGGGCATCGTATTCCAGTTGCATGACTGCACGCCAGAAATGGAAGATATATTTGACACAATCGGGATGATGGTGGGCTGAAACTGAAGATACCATCTAAATTCCATCATTCAGTTAAGCGGTAAGCCCACCGAACGACACCTCTTAACAAAAGGCGTTACCGATGTCCTGATGGTGCAGGCCGGTGGTGTTGCGGCGGCTTGGCCGAGAGCTACTTAGCCAAGGGTGACGACTGCGCTGCCTCGGGCCAGCCCGAGTGCGCCATCGGTGCCTACCGCTCGGCCTGGAGGTATGCGGTCAGTGCGAACTAGAGCCAGATAGGAGCCGGAGTCTTCTTACATTGGCAGGCAATGGGAGCCGTCCTTCGGGGCGGCCTTTCCTTTCCGGCCCCTTGCTCCTCTAGCAAATGTGCCAGCTAACGCTGCGCAGTCTGTCCGGCACCTCTCCGCGAGGCGCGTCTACGTGCTGTCTCTTACTGGCCCCCTCCACGTGGCCAGGCAAAAGACCCGCCAGCGAGCCATCAGCGAACCCTCCTCTCGCCCGATTCGCGCCGGCACTGAAAGGAAGAGACTGGCACTAGCACATGAGCACGACCAAAGGAGGCTTCGATGCAGCAGCCGCAGTATCCACCCGGTGAGCACCCCCCCGCCGGTGAGTATCCACCCGGCCATACCCCGCCAGGGCAATACCCCCCAGCAGGTCCGCCGCCGGCGATGCCGCCCAGGTCCACCTTTCCCTTGATCTTCCACGTGGAGTACAAGCCGAAGCTCGACCGGTTGAGGACGTTCTTCCGGATCTTCATCGCCATCCCGATCTGCATCATCCTGGGACTGCTGGCCAGCGGTGACATCAACTTGCATGGCCAATCGTACTCCTGGAGCTGGGCGGTCGGCGGCTTCCTATTCCTACCGCTGGTGCTGATGCTGCTCTTCCGCAAGAAGTACCCCCGCTGGTGGTATGACTGGAACCTGCAGTTCGCGCGCTTCTACATGCGCGTGCAGGTGTACCTGCAATTGATGCGAGACGAGTACCCGTCAACCGACGAAGAGCAGGCGGTCCGTCTAGATTTCCCCTATCCCGATGCCGAGAGACTCAGCCGTGGCCTGCCGCTCGTCAAATGGTTCCTCGCGATCCCCCACTGGTTCGTCCTGGCGTTCCTGTGGATAGCTGCCGCGGTCTGTATCGTCATCGCCTGGTTCGCGATCCTGTTCACCGGAAGCTACCCGCGAAGCCTGTTCGATTTCGTCGAGGGAGTGAACCGCTGGTGGCTGCGAGTATTCGCGTACGCGATCCTGCTCGTCACCGACGAGTATCCGCCGTTCACGCTCTCGGCCTAGCCCAGACGCGCGGTGGGGTGCTCGAGCGGCGACTCGACAAGCGCGCGGTACGGCCGGCGGGAGAAACCCTCGCCGGCCGCTCCTCCCCCTCCATCTTCCGGCGACATATGGAGTGAAGGCGTAGGATGAAGGCAGGATCGTCTGAAGGCCTGGCTGCGTCAAACGGGCGGATGAGGGGCCAAAGCGACTAAGGGGCTGCGAGTGAGTCGTAGAGCGCATATGGCGGCGATGATCCTCTCCTTCGCATTCGTCATGGCGATGGTAGTCGGGCTATGGGGTTGCGGTACAGGTAGCGGAACCTCGCAGCTCACGCAGACCTCCTCCACCCAGCCAACCGCATCGGGATCCGATTATTTCGTGACGACCAGCACCACTCTGACGGGTGTGTCGACCTCAGATAACGTGCCGACCCCGACAACTGCCATAGCCTACTTGCCGCCCACCATGCCCGAGAACTTCGCCTTCACCGCGGCATACGGAGTAGGAGCCAACAACATCATCAACACGTTCGACGGCACCTTCACCAAGGACGTCATCGATCCCCCACAGCCGAATCCGATGACCGCACTTCGCCTGACCCCTGAAGAAATGGCCAGCCTGTACCACGACCTCGTCGATATCGGCATCCTCGACTACCCTTCGGACTTTCGCCCCGATGCGGAGCAGGAAGCCAAGAGCGGGATCCACCACTGGGTGGACCCCCACAATACGTACTGGCTGCGAGTTCGAGCGGCCGCCTGCGACAAGTACGTCCTCTGGGAAGACATAAGCGGGTCAGTGGCCCTGAAGGCCAAAGCCCTTCGCGCCTGGTTTAACAAGCTGGAGCAGATGATCGAGGTCAAGCCCGAGTACAAGGCCATGCCGCCGATACAGGGCGGGTATGCGTGACGCATGATGGCCGCTCGTGTTCCTGACGGATGTGAGCGACAGACAGGACGCCGCGGTCATCAGCTGCGGTAGAATCTCGCCTTTGCCGGACACATGTGGGAGTGAGGGCGTGGGGTCAGCCCGGAGCGTCTGGTTGGGTGACTGCGTCAAGGGAAGAGACTGGCTTCTGTCAGCACGGCGAGTGGCGGCGACTCGTAGGGTGACAGGTGAAACCCAGAGTTCCCGGAGCGAAAGCGGCCTTATCCCCCGCAGTCATCCTCCTAGCCCCCTGCGTGGTAAGCATCCTTGTCCTCGGCTGCAGCCCATCCAAGCAGGCGGCGTCCACTACCTCGGAGACCTACGTGCGGGGAGGCCTGGACCCCGCCTTGGCCGATCTAGTCGGTGAAGCAAGAGCCGCCGGTCTTCAGATAGGTATAGTTGCCACGAGCGAAGCGTGATCTGTGCTCCGCCTAGGTGGAAGGTAGCCAGGAGCGAGTGCATCCGGTCCCTCCGGTCACTGAGCCCTGCCCACGGTCCACACGCCCTTGAACGAGTAGCCTTTGCCGGATCCGCTCAGAGCGCCTTTGATGACGCAGTTTTTCCCCTCCATAGCTACCGTCCCGGTCATGCTGGTTACCGCGCCGCCTGAGCTAGGCACCTGAAAGACGAGGCCATGGCCGGAATACGTCAGCGGCCAGGTCTGGGGCTCACTGCTCGTGGAGCCCCCGGAGTCGCCGGTGTTGAGCGAGGAGACATCGATGAGGGTGACGGCTTCTCCCTGGCCGCTTTCATCCACAGTGATGTCCATGGTCATGGGGAGGGGCTTGCCCTTGAGAGCATCCAATAGGGCTAGGCTGCAGCCTTGATCCTGAGCACTCTGAGCAGCCTCCTGGTCGACTGTGATGTCGGTGAAGGTCATGGTCCCCGCCCATTTGCCATTGATGTCGATCTTCTCGAAGCTGATCACGCTGGAGGCGCCGCTATCAAGGCGGGTGACGGTGACAGTGGCGGTGTCCCCCGGCACCGTCAACTTCGCCCACACTACGTCGCCCGGGGAGGTAATCGACTGGGTCGTTTCTCCATCGATCTCGCAGCCGGCCGTAGCGGTCACCTTGACGTCGGCCCCGTCGGCGGGCACGGCCTTGAGGATCGCTTTGAGTGCGTAGGTGTTCGTTTCTTCCTGGCTTGTGGCCACCGCATCGACCACACCGGCGTTCTCCAACTCCTCGGGAGTCGCGGCCGGCAGGCCCTGTCTTTCGCGCAGGTCATTGATGACTGCAAGGACTGCTTGGTCCACCGCGAGAGTCTTGCCGCCCAATTCATCGGGGCCAGGACGAGCGCTCTGGCTGAGAATCTCCTTGAGCCGCGCGGCTGTAAGGTTAGGATCCATGGAGAGGAGCAGGGCGGCCGCTGCCGCGACTTGCGGGGCGGCCATGCTCGTTCCCCCAGTGATTCCGTACCCGACCCCGTAGTCGTACGTGTCGGTGATCGGCTTGCCGTTTGCATCTACTCCGACGACCGCCTGGTCACCGGGAGCAGCCATGGTCACCTCGAAGTTGTCGCTTTGCCTGTTGCTGCTGGTGGCCACGGTGCCGTCGTTCATCACGTTTCCTACCGTTATCATGTTCGATAGGGCAAACCCGCTCGGATACCGCTTGTCGCCATCCCGGGGCACCCCGTCGTTGCCGGCTGAGCAGACGAACAAGACGTCCGGATGTTCTGCGGCCATCTTGGTGAAGAACTTCTTGTAGGCGGCTGAGGTCTCTTCGTCTGGATCCTGCAGCTTGTTGCCCCAGGAGCAGTTGATGACTTTTGCTCCGTCCTCGATCTGCTTGGTCATGGCCACCATACCGCCCAAGGAGTAGCTCTTGCCGTCGCTGTACGTGACCACGGTAGGATTGTTGGGGTCAGGATTGGCGACTGGCGCAGTACCGTACTGGCCCGCCCTCTGGTTGATCATCGAGATGGTGAGCTTGTGACCGAGATTGGATGCGACTCCTGTGACCCCCCCATTGGCAGCGTCGGCTCCGATCATGCTGCTGACCTTAGTCCCGTGGCTACCCGCCGGGTTGTCCACGGTCACCTTCTTGTTTGAGCTGGTGTATTTGGCCCGATTCTTCAGCTCTCCGGCCGCTTGGTCGGGAAATGTCACGTTCACGGCCCCGTCGAACTCGCCGGTGCCCTTGAAAAGCCCGTCGTCGACCACTCCCACGTGCACGTTCCACAGATGCAGGCCGGAGCCTTGCATATAGGTCCAGGCTTTCTGAGCCCCGATCATCTCGTAGCCCTTGCCGAGATCCCCGGAATATGCCGGGTCGTTTAGGGGGCTTTGTCGCACGCCCCAGATCTCCTCGTCATCAGTGGTTTCGCCGTTTGGGAAAGCGAGCTCTACCCCGGCGGTGGACTTGGCCGCCGCCAACGCGGCCTGGAGATCGGCCTCGGTGGTTCCCTTCGTCTCGATCTGGTAGCCGTTGATGAACTCGATCTCGCCCACGACGGCGCCGCCTAGCGTCTGCGCGAGCTTGTCCGCGTCCGCGCGCTTCTTGCCGTCGGCCAAGACGACGCCGATCTGATTGGCCGGTACCTCACCCCAGCTTGTGGTCTGGATGAGCTTGGCGGAGTCCGGCACCTTGACCTCAGCCTTGCCCATGGTGATGTTCTGGCCCGTGGTCGTTGTCTGGCCGGCGACGGTCGTGGCGCCCGGCCCGGTGGTGACAGTACTCGCGGTGGCCCCGTCCTTGCCGGCGCCATGCAGAGCGAAGAAGGCGCCTAGCCCACCGCCGACGACGATGAGGGCGACGAGCGGGATGAGTACCGGCAACAGCCATTTGCGCTTCCGCGGGCGCGATGGTGGGGTCTGCCCGGGGACCGGGGACGTCAAATAGACAGGCCCCGGGCTTGTACCAGGCTCGGCCGGGGGAGCGGTGCGCTGGCTGGGAGATGAGGCTGCCGCGGGCTCACCGGGCGTGGCCGCCCCCGCCACTAGCCCTGGGATCTGGGCCGCGGGCAGCCAACTTGGCATCTGGGCGTTCCAAACCAAGTCGCCTGGCTGCAGGGTGCCCGTGCGTGTCAGCTCGTAGAGCTGCTCCCAGGTGTAGGGACCGGTTTGCTGGGCGGCTATCACCCCCTGCTTGAGCATGTACCAGCCGGTGGCCATCGAACCAGTAGCTGACATCTTTCCTCCCCGTATTCCCCCGCGTTGCCGACCTTGCGTCGCCGCCCATCCGCCGCCGCCTGGCATCCCGGCAGACATTGGCACCCATCATGGCTGAGAGTATCCGAGAGGCGGCGGCGGGCGCAATGGGCAGTTTCTTCCTGAGAGGTGCCCGGCCAGGATTAGGGCGGCGCTGACAGTATGACCTTGCAGAGTCCATTGCCAACCGAACAAGAGGCGGTTTCGTGGAAGCAGTCATGAGAGTCGAGCAGGCCAAGAGCGGAGCCAAGCAAGGGGTCATAGAATAGAAGGCCTTTTTGCCCCCTGGCACATAGCGATCGTGTTGGTCATCGCCCTGCTCGTCTTTGGGCCGAAGAGCCTACCTCAGATGGGCCATTCCCTGGGTAAGTCCGTAACCGGCTTTCGCCAAGGTCTCCAGGATGCCAAGGAGGAGCTCTCCGGCGTCATGAAGGAAGCAGCCGACACGAACGAGCCGGTCATGGCTGGGTCCTCTGCGCTCGCTGCCCCCGCAGCTACCGTGACAACTGAGCCACCAATAGCTGAACCAG
>JADGPI010000025.1 GCA_017882525.1 Thermoleophilia bacterium | reverse complement strand
TCGTCATGGCCCGGTACGGCCATGATGGCGCCGGTGCCGTACTCCATGAGGACGTAATCGGCGACGTAGATGGGGATGCGCCCGTCGGTCACCGGGTTGACGGCGTATCGCCCCGTAAAGACCCCGGTCTTCTCTTTCTCGATGCTGGCCCGCTCTATCGCCGAGGTCCCCATGGCCTTGGCCACGTACCGCGTGACTTCTTGCTGCTCTGGAAAGCCTCGCACTAGCTCCTCCACAACCGGGTGCTCCGGAGCCAGGATGAAGAAAGTAGCTCCGAACAGCGTGTCAGGCCGAGTGGTGAAGACCGTGATCTCAGTTCCAGCCGCCCCCTCGGCGCAGGCCTCTCCCTCAGCGCAAGTCGCTCTTCCGCCCTCGGCCTCTTCCCCGCCGACGGCCGCCGGCCCATCCGCCGGCGCAATCGTGAACACGACGTTGGCGCCTTGCGACTTCCCGATCCAGTTGCGCTGCATCGTGACTACTCGGTCCGGCCACGACTCAAGCTTGTCGAAATCCTCCAGCAGGCGCTCCGCGTAGTCGGTGATGCGGAAGAACCACTGCGTCAGTTTCTTGGCCTCCACAAGACTGTCGCAACGCTCGCAAGCGCCCTCGATGACCTGCTCGTTGGCCAACACCGTCTGGCACGAGGGGCACCAGTTGACGGGAGCTTCCTTCTTGTAGGCAAGCCCCTTCTTGTAGAGCTGGATGAAGAGCCACTGGGTCCACTTGTAGTAATCGGGCCTGCACGTGGCAATCTCCCGGCTCCAGTCGATGGATACACCCAGCCGCCGCAGCTGACGATTGATGGTGGCGATGGCCCTCTCGGTGAAACTGGCCGGGTGCTCACCGGTCTTGATCGCCACATTCTCCGAGTTGAGCCCGAAAGCGTCATAACCCATGGGATGCAACACCCGCATTCCCTGGTGCCGCCGGAAACGAGCGATCACGTCGCCCATGGTGTAGTTCTTCACGTGCCCCATGTGCGCACTGCCGGAAGGGTAAGGAAACATCTCGAGCACATACGTGGCGTCGGACCCTTTCCCCCGGCTGCCCGAGCCGCTGGTCGGGTTGGAAACGATGAAGGTCCGCTGCTCCTCCCACACCTTCTGCCACTTGGTCTCTATCTCTTCCGGATCGTACCTGCGCGCCATTCTAGCCAGACATCCTTTCCTAGAAGCCCATACCGCTCTGTCCCGGTCGAACCCGTAGCCCATCCATTATTCCAGCCAATGGCCGCGGGCACCACCTACGTAGCAGGAAGCGGCCCGTCTCTGAAGAACCGAATCACATGTCGATCACCCAGGTACTCATACGCATCGTGCTTGCCGCGGCTCTTGGCGGTGCCATCGGGATCGAACGAGAAATACACGAGCACACGGCGGGCTTCCGTACACACATCCTAGTGGCGGTGGGAGCGGCGGTGTTCACCCTCTCCTCGATCCAGTTCGGCGACGATAGGATCGCGGCGGGTATCGTCACCGGCATCGGCTTTCTCGGGGCCGGGGCCATCCTTCGGTACGGGGTCTCCGTCCGAGGTCTTACAACTGCCGCCAGCCTGTGGACCGTGGCTGCCGTCGGATTGCTGGCAGGCCAGGGCTTCTACTCGGCGTGCCTCGTCGCCACGGCGGTGGTGATCGCAAGCCTCTACGCGCTGCGCTACATCGAACAAAAGATCCTCTATCCGCGCGTCGGAACGCCCATCACGGTGAAGGTGCAGTTCCGCAACGCGGGTTTCGCACCCCTCACTGTCTTGGTGGCCGCACTCGATCAGAACCACGTGCAGGTCATGGAGATGGGTGTCATCCAGGGCGAGAACGACTCGGACACCATCAGGCTTTCGCTCAAGCTGCCCAGGAGTATCAGCCCGGCAAAGTTGAACGCGTTGGTCAGCGAGCTCCCCGACGTGCGCTCCGTCGTCTCGGAGTAGCTCCCCCCCGCGGCGCGCTGGATCCGGCCGTCGCATCCACTGCGCCAGTGGCCCCTGACGGTCCCTTGAGCCTAGCCAGCTCGCGGGCCAAGTCTTTGATCTCGTCCCGCAACTTGGCAGCGTACTCGAAACGCAGCTCTTCGGCCGCGGCGAACATCTCCTCTTCGAGCGAGACCATGAGCCGCTCGAGGTCCTCCACCGACATGCCATCCTCGTGCCTTGCACGGCGCTCTTTGTAGGGGACGTGAGCCTGTATGCCGAGTAGTTCGGCGATGTCCGAGACACCCTTGACGATAGTCCGGGGCGTTATCCCATGCTGCTCGTTGAAAGCGAGCTGAGCGGAACGGCGCCGATCAGTCTCGGAGAGAGCGCGGTCCATCGCGGCGGTCCGCCGGTCGGCATACATGATGACCGTGCCGTCCACGTTCCTCGCGGCACGTCCTATCGTCTGGACAAGAGCTGTTTCGCCCCTGAGGAACCCTTCCTTGTCGGCGTCCAGGATGGCCACCAGAGTCACCTCCGGCAGATCGAGCCCCTCGCGCAGGAGGTTGATTCCCACAAGCACGTCCACTTCGCCGAGGCGTAGTTCTCTGACCGTGCGGATCCGCTCCAGCGTGTCCACCTCCGAGTGCAGATAGCGCACGCGGAAGCCCATCTCGAGTAGGTAGTCCGTGAGATCTTCTGCCATCTTCTTGGTGAGTGTGGTGACGAGCGCCCGTTGCCCTTTCTCCACCCGTTTGCGGATCTCGTTCATGAGGTCGTCGATCTGGTGCTTGGTGGGCCGTACCTCCACCTGGGGATCGACGAGACCGGTGGGACGGACGAGCTGTTCCACCACCTGCTTGGAGACGGAGGTCTCCCAGGCGCCGGGCGTAGCCGACACGAAGACCATCTGAGGGGCCTTCACGATGAACTCATCAAACCGCAAAGGCCGGTTGTCGAGCGCGGAAGGTAGGCGAAAACCGTGCTCCACCAGCATGGTCTTGCGGCTCCGGTCGCCCTCGTACATGGCGTGGAGCTGCGGCACCGTCATATGAGACTCATCGATGAACGCCACGAAGTCGTCCGGGAAGAAATCCAGAAGCGTGTAAGGAGCTTCGCCGGGCTGCCTTCCAGATAGGATCCGCGAGTAGTTCTCGATGCCGTTGCAGTAGCCCAGTTCGCGCAGCATCTCCATGTCGTAGTTCGTGCGTTGGCGAAGACGAAATGCCTCCAGTTGCTTCCCTTGTGCCTCCAACTCGGCCAGCCGCACCTCGAGCTCGGCGGCGATCTCCCCCAGCGACCGTTCGATGGCGTTCTCCGAAGTCACAAAATGGGTCGCCGGGTATACGGCCACTGTGGGCAGACGCGCGACGACCTCCTGGGTGAGCGGATCCACCTTCACGATCTCTTCGATCTGGTCTCCCCATAATCCCACGCGCACGGCGTAGTCATCGTAGGCCGGCCAGACCTCGAAGCTGTCCCCTCTCACCCGGAACTTGCCTCGAGCGAACCCGATGTCGTTTCGTTCGTAGTGGATCTTCACGAGCTTGGCGAAGACTTCGTCCCGGCTGATCTCCTCGCCCTCTTTGAGCAGCACCACCTGGCCGAGATACTCCGCGGGCGACCCCAGACCGTAGATGCACGACACGGAAGCCACGATGACCACATCGCGCCGCATCAGCAGGTTGCTGGTGGCGGCATGGCGCAGGCGATCGATCTCCTGGTTGATAGAGGAGTCCTTTTCGATGTAGGTGTCGGTCGCAGGCAAGTACGCTTCCGGTTGGAAATAGTCGTAGTAGGAGACGAAGTATTCCACCGCGCTATCCGGGAGGAATTCGCGGAATTCGTTACAGAGTTGCGCGGCCAAAGTCTTGTTGGGAGCCATCACCAAGGCCGGCTTGCCCACTTGCGCGATGATGTTGGCCATGGTGAAGGTCTTACCGGAGCCGGTGACTCCCAGCAGAGTCTGGAAGCGGTCCCCATTGGCGAGACCGGCAACAAGCCGCTCCACGGCCTGCGGTTGGTCGCCCTTCAGCTCATATTCGGCCTGGATCCGAAAGGTCCCCATGTCACACGCCCCCCAAGCCCAGGGCGACTCTCGCCCGCGTCGGCACCGCCGCGAACGCATCGGGGTGCACCTGCCGGAACAGCGTACGGTAGTGCTCGACCCTCTGAACAAAGGCCCGTGTCTCCCCGAAGGGAATGTCGGAGAGCGCCAACTCGGCCGTCGCATTTGATCCACGGTCCGCAATCCCCGCCAGCCAATCGGAGACGGCTCCTTGGCCGGCGTTGTACGCGGCCACTGCAGCGCTTACGCTCTGATGGAATTCCCGCAAGAGGAAGGCTAGATAGCAGGCGCCCAGCTCGAGATTATCCGACGCCGACTTGAGATCCGGATGAGCCTTTCCCTTCCAACTGTCCAGTTGGATTATCCAGGTGGCCGTGGTAGGCATGATCTGCATCACCCCGACCGCCCCCACCTTCGACACCGCTGCGGGATTGAAACCACTTTCCGTCCTCGCAACTGCAGCCACGAGGTAGGGATCCAGGTCGTAGCGACCCGCCACCCTTGCGATCTCGGACTTGTAGCGAATGGGGTTCATCCCGGCGGTCACCCCCGGGACAACCGTCCGCCCCGCAACCAGCCACACCCCCACGGACACGAGCGCGAGAACGGCCGCGGCGAGAACGATCAGACGCAGGCGCCGGCGGCGGCGCGACAGGCCCCGGCGCGTCATAGGCCCTTCTCTGCCAGCGACAACGCGCGCTCGTAGGCATCCATCACGAAGTCGCGCATATGGTCAAGAGTCCCATCGTTGTAGAACACCAGATCGCTACCCTCCGTGCGCTTCTTTGTGCCCGCTTGGAGTGCGTCGAACTCCGAGAAGTCCTCCGGGTCGAAGCGATGAGCCGAGCGATCCCAACGGACGCTCGGAGACGCCTCCACGGTCACCACGAGGTCAAAACGATCCTCATAGCCGGCCTCGAACAAGAGGGGGACTTCACAGACTACCACGGCGCCAGATGGTGCCTCCCGGAGGGCGCGTTCTATCTCGGCCGCCACTCTCGGGTGGGTCGATCGCTCGAGCCATTCAAGGGCTGCTTTATCTCCCCGCACCGCCTCTCGAAGCCGACCGCGGTCAATCTCCCCGCGGCCATCGAGAATCACTGGCCCGAAGCGGTCGACGAGAACCGACTTGAGTTCCGTGGACGAGTACAGGGAATGAACGATAGCGTCTGCAGAGAGCGCGATGGCCCCAAGCTCCCGAAACATGGAGAGAGCGGTAGACTTTCCGGCCCCTATCCCTCCGGTCAGCCCCACCGCCACGGCCCGGCCGCCAGCTCCATTTAGACTTGCCGGCCTTCTCTTGGACGGGCTTCGCGCCACCCACCCCTCCTAAGCACGGGGGGCGCCAATAGGCGCCCCCCGAACGATGCTCTTTGTCGCCCTCTAGCCCTAGTCTGTCGCGTCGGCCTCTTCTGCGGCCTCCGCGTCCGACTCGGCGGGTTCTGGCTCGGCAGCTCCCGGCACCTCGAGGATCGGCTCCGCCGC
>JADGPI010000180.1 GCA_017882525.1 Thermoleophilia bacterium | reverse complement strand
GGACGAGATCCAAAGCAAGGCCAAGGCCTACGAGGGGGAGCGGGACGAGGCTGCCAAGCACGGGCCGCCGCTTGGCACGGCCATCGCCTCTTTGCAGATCGCCATCGCTCTGGCGTCGGTGTGCATGCTTACCAAGCGCAAGTCCCTGTGGGCGGCTGCCGGCTTCCTCGGCGGCGCCGGCCTGCTGTACCTCATCTACGGACTCTTCCTAGTCTAGCCGCGTCCAGGTAACCCTGTCGCTTGCCGACCCGCAGGTCCGCACGCGCGAGGTGGCGGCCATGACCGAAGCTCTCGACGAGCAGAAGCTCGATGTCGGGCTGGTGCTCACCGAGAGCGATCGTGAGGACATCGTCTCGGGCAAGCGGACGATCAAGGTACGCCGACTGGCGGGCTGGCTCTGCGGCCTTGACGGCTAACACACGGGCGTCAGGTTCCTTCTCCTGTGCGGTCACGGCCCGTAATCAGGCGCGCTCCACGCCGATAGGTTAGATAGGACCACGCCCAACTGATGATGACGAAGACGCGATTGCTGAAATCGATCAAATAGTAGATGTGTACCAAGAGCCAGACAAGCCAAGCGATGAATCCACTCAAATGCACTTGGCCGATCTCAACCACTGCGCGGCTGCGCCCAATGGTCGCCATCGATCCCTTGTCGTGATAGACAAAAGTTTCCGAGGGGCGAGCGTCGATGCGTCGCCGGATCTGCCGGGCAACGAATCGCCCCTGCTGCATGGCCACCGGGCTTACCCCCGGCAGGGGTGCCGTATCGTTCTCGGTAAAGAAGGCCGCAGCGTCTCCGATGCAGAAGACCTCGGGATTGCTTGGCAACGAGCAGTCACGTTCGACCAGCACCCGGCCCGCGCGGTCCACAGGTGCGTTCAGACCATCGGGCAGCGGAGAGGCGGCCACCCCAGCCGCCCACAGAACCGTGCCAGCCATGATCCGTTCGTTGCCTAGAAAGATGCCCTCCCGGTCGATCCTCGTGACCTTGGCGTCGGTCCGTACCTCGACGCCCATCCCGGCCAAGCTGCGCAACGTGCGGTCGGAAAGCTGGGGCGCGAACGTGTTCAAGATACGGGCTCCACCCTCAAGCAGCAGGACCCGTGTGTCTTCAGGGTTGATTGCGCGGAAATCGCGAGCCAGCACGTAGCTGGCCAACTCGGCAATCGCTCCGGCCAGCTCGACCCCCGTGGGTCCGCCGCCGATAACGACGAAGGTCAGGTAGCGGAGTCTTGCTTCGGGATCGGGTTCGCGTTCGGCAGCCTCAAAGGCCAGAAGAACTCGACGTCGAATCTCGACGGCATCCTCGATATCTTTCAATCCAGGTGCGACTTGCCGCCAATCCTCGTGGCCGAAGTAACTGGTGCACGAACCCGTGGCCACCACGAGATAGTGGTATGGAAGAGGCGGTGCCTCTCGCAGGACCACTTGGCGGGCCGCTAGATCGATGCGGCTTGCCTCCGCGAGCAACACGCGGGCATTGTTCTGCTTGCGCAGGACGCTGCGGATGGGGACCGCGATCTCGGCCGGCGACAAACCGGCCATCGCCACCTGATACAGCAACGGTTGAAACAGGTGATGGTTCCGTCGATCGACCAGTGTCACCTGTACAGCCTCGCGTGCAAGCGCGCGGGTGACCGCTAGGCCGCCAAAGCCGCCTCCGATGACCACCACTTGCTTGCGAAGTTTCACGACAGCTTCTTCAAGTGGAGCACGCAGAAGTGGCTCATGCACGCAACACTCTTTGGCGAAAGCTGCGAGCGCACACGTGAGTCATTCTGCCCCGAAGATCTCGGGTGCTTTTCTGCTTGCCTCGGCTATGTTGGGTGTCGGCCCGAGGAGGCGCGCATGACCAAGACTGAGATTGTCGCTGCTCTCGACGAGATTATCGATGCCGCGCAGGTGGCTGTCCTAGCAACGCTCGACCCCGAGGGGCGTCCCGCCATGCGGTGGATGACGCCTACCATGGTGCGCGGCCGGCCGGGTTATCTCTACGCGGTCAGCTCCGTCGAGTGCCGCAAGGTGCACCATCTCCAGTCGTGCCCGGCGGTGGAGTGGCTTTTTCAGACACCGGAGCTCAACCGCATCATGACGGTCCAGGGACGGATGTCGGTCATAGACAACCCGCAGCTCAAAAGCGAAGTCCTCGAGAGTATCGGGCCACGACTTGAGGTGTTCTGGCGCACCAACGAGAAGAAGACGGACTTCATCGTCCTCGAGACCGCGATCGACCAGATCTCCTTGTCCCAGCCCATGAAGCAGCTGCAAGACAGCGTGCTGTTCGGCGAAGAGGACCGGCAGTGACCGTCCTGGAGCTCAGCGACACGCTGGTGAGAAAATACGACGAGGCGTTCCTCCACCGGCTCCTCGCCGACATGCTCAAGCTCCGCCGCTTCGAAGAGAAGGTCGGTCAGATGTATGGCATCAAGAAGATCGGAGGGTTTTGCCACCTCTATAGCGGGCAGGAGGCCGTCGCCGTGGGCGCCATGGCCGCCCTCGATCTGGCGAGAGACTACGTGCTTACCGGCTATCGCGACCACGGCCACGCCATCCTCTGTGGCATGGACCCCAAGGCGGTCATGGCAGAGCTGTTCGGAAAAGCCACGGGCTGTTCTCGCGGGAAGGGTGGCTCCATGCACTTGTTCGACGCCGATCGTCACATGTTCGGCGGCAACGGCATTGTCGCTTCGCATATTCCCGTCGCAACGGGGGTGGCCTTTGCTATCCATTACCGGAAAGAGGACGGTGTGGTGCTCTGCTTCTTCGGCGACGGTGCCATCCACCAGGGAGCATTTCACGAAAGCCTGAACCAGGCCAAGGTGTGGCAGCTTCCCATCGTGTACATCTGCGAAAACAACCAGTATGGCATGGGCACGCGCTACGACCGTGTCTCGGCGGTGCGCGACTTCTCGCAGATGGGGCAGGCCTACGACATGCACGGGAGTCGGGTTGACGGCATGAACGTGCTCGCCGTGTACGAGGAAATCTCCTCCGCGGTCCAGGCCGCTAAAAAGGGAACGCCGGTGCTCGTGGAAGCAAAGACCTATCGCTACCGCGGGCATAGCATGAGCGATCCAGCCACCTATCGCTCGAAGGACGAGGTAGCGGACTACCGCCGGCAGGACCCCATCCAGATCCTGAAGAGCCAACTGGAGGCGCAGGGGCAGCTCAGCGAGGAACAATACGGCGCGCTCGACGTGGAGGCCAAGAAGATGGCCGAAGAGGCCGCGGCTTTCGCAGAGGCGAGCCCCGAGCCGGATCTCAGCAGCCTGCACGAAGATGTGCTCGCCTAGCGCGAGGTGGAAGGGAAACGTCGAGCAATGGCAGTCATGACCTTTCGAGACGCCTTGAACCAAGCGATGGACGAGGAAATGGCCCGCGACGAACGGGTTTTGCTGCTGGGTGAAGAGGTCGCCGAATACGACGGCGCCTACAAGGTCTCCAAGGGGCTCCTGGCGAAGTACGGCGCGCGCCGAGTGCTGGACACCCCAATCACGGAGCTCGGATTCACCGGCATTGGCGTGGGTGCTGCCATGGCGGGACTTCGTCCCATCGTGGAATGGATGACCTTCAACTTCGGCATCCTCGCCCTGGATCAGGTCATCAGCAATGCGGCCAAGATGCGCTACATGTCCGGCGGCCAGTTCACCATGCCCATGGTCATCCGTGGCCCTAACGGACCGGCCGAGTATCTCGCCGCCCAGCACTCCCAAGCCCTTCAGTCTTTCTTCGTTCACGTTCCGGGTTTGAAAGTGGTGGCGCCTTCCACGCCGGCGGACGCAAAGGGCCTACTGAAGACGGCGATTCGTGACGACAACCCGGTGATCTTTCTCGAGGGAGAGCTCATGTACCCCTGGAAGGGCGAAGTACCCGAAGGCGAGCACCTGATCCCCATCGGCAAGGCGGAAGTCCGACGCCAGGGCACGGATCTGACCATCGTGAGCTACTCCAAGCCGATGCGAATGCTCGCCGAGGCGGCCGAAGATCTCTCGAAAGTTGGAATCGAGGCCGAGCTCGTGGACCTACGCTCGCTGCGGCCCCTCGATATGGAAACCGTGTCCGCGTCGGTGCGCAAGACCAACCGCTGCGTGGTCGTGGAGGAGTCCTGGCCCATATGCAGCGTCGGCTCGCACGTGGCGTATCTGGTGTCGCGCGACTGCTTCGACGTGCTGGATGCGCAGGTGGAATTGGTTGCCTCCGAGGACGTGCCCATGCCCTACAACCACACTCTCGAGGTCGCGGCCCAACCCTCAGTGGCAAGGATTGTCGAGGCCGCGCGTCGCGTCCTCTACCTGGCGTAGTGCGGAGGAACGACAATGGCGGAAAAGATCCTCATGATCGCGCTCTCCCCCACCATGGACGAAGGCTCGATCGTAAGCTGGAGCAAGAAAGAGGGAGAGAAGGTCTCGGTCGGCGACGTCCTCTGCGTGGTGGAAACCGACAAGGCCGCCATGGACTACGAGAGCCAATCCGAAGGAGTGCTTCTGAAGATTCTGGTTCCCGGCGGCGGGCGGGCCAAGGTGGCCGATCCGATCGCCATCGTGGGCTCGGTCGGGGAGGACATTTCGTCGCTGCTGAGCGCGGCACCCGGCGGTGAGAGGGCGACGCCATCGGGCTCTCCACAAGCCGTCGCGAACGCGAGCCAACAGCCTCAAACTCAGGTGGCCTCCGAGACGCCGCCTGTGGGCGGGCAGGTCCGCTCCTCGCCGCTGGCGCGGAAGCTCGCAGCCGCGCGGGGCATCGACATCGCGCGCATGGCCGGATCCGGCCCGGGAGGGCGGGTCATTAAACGTGACGTCGAAGCCGCCTCGGCGCCCGGAGCGGACGAGACCCTTCGCTCCCAGGACCAGGCTTCGCTTTCCCAGGCGAACCAAATCCTACCAGTTACCCCCAAACGGAAGATCATCGCCCAGCGTCTGTCCGAGAGTGCTTTCAGTGCTCCGCACTTCTACTTGACCGTCTCCATCGCGATGGACGGCCTGCTTGCCGCCCGGGCTCGGCTCAATCGTGGCAGCGACGGGAAGGTCTCTTTCAATGCCTTCCTTCACAAGCTGGCCGCCCTAGCGCTCCGCCGCCACCCTGAGGTGAACGCGAGCTGGCAGGGAGAATCGATCAAGCGCTTTGGCAGCGTGGACATCGGGCTCGCGGTGGCCCTTCCCGACGGCCTCATCACTCCCGTGGTGCGCGGCTGCGACCGCAAGGGCGTGCTCGCGATCGACGCCGAGCTTGGCGAGCTGGTCAAGAAGGCGCATGAGGGAAAGCTCCAGCCTGACGAGTACACCGGCGCGACCTTCACCATCAGCAACCTTGGATCCTTTGGCATCGAGGAGTTCACCGCCATCATCAACCCGCCGGCCTCGGCGATCCTTGCCGTGGGCCAGGTCCAGAAGGTGCCGGTGGTAGGTGACGACGACGCGATCATCGTTCGCTCCATGCTGAAGGCCACGCTCTCCTGCGATCACCGCGTGATCGACGGGGCCACGGGGGCCGTGTTCCTTCGGGACCTGAAGGAGATGATCGAGAACCCCTACGCGGTTCTGCTGTAGCCGGGAGGCGCACGATGGGCAGCAAGAGTGACTACGACATCGTGGTGATCGGATCGGGTCCGGGCGGCTACGTCGGGGCGATCCGCGCCGCCCAGCTCGGCCTGAAGGTGGCGGTCGTCGAGCGGGACCACCCCGGCGGCGTCTGCCTCAACATCGGCTGCATTCCCTCCAAGGCGCTGATCCACCAGGCCGGCATCTTCGCCGGGATCAAAGATCTCGAAGCCATGGGGCTCACCGTCGACCGATCGCGGCTGGACTACGCAGCGGTGTTTCGAAAGTCCCGTGCCGCGGCCGACCGTCTTTCCAAGGGAGTGCAGGGACTTCTCGCGAAGAACAAGGTCGATTTCATCCCCGGCACCGGCACGATCCTCCGCCCGGGCCAGGTGTCCGTGAACGGAAAGCAGACGCTTGGCTGCACAAACATCCTCGTGGCCACCGGCTCTCGTTGCAAGGACATCGGCGGTTTCAAAGTCGACGAGAAGAGAGTCCTTTCCTCCACCGGCCTTCTGATGCTGGAGAAGCTTCCCAAGTCCATTCTGATCCTTGGCGGCGGTGCCATTGGGGTTGAGTTTGCCTACGTTATGAACGCCTTTGGCGTCGAGGTCGACCTGGTGGAGATGATGCCGCAGCTCCTCCCACTGGAGGACGCGGAGGTCGTCGCGATCCTGACCCGTGAGTTCCACAAGCGCGGAATGAGGATCGCGACCGCCACCAAGGCCGCCGGTATGACGGACAAGGGAGCTCTCATCGAGGTTGCCCTGGAGGGGCAGACCAGGACCACCGTGGCGGTGGAGAAGGTGCTCGTCGCCGTCGGGAGGACGCCCAACACGGAAGGTCTCGGGCTCGAGAGCGCGGGCGTCGTCCTGGAGAAGGGATTCGTCAAGGTGGGCGACTACTACCAGACCGCCGCGCCGGGTATCTACGCCGTCGGGGACATCGTTCCGACTCCGCTCCTGGCTCACGTGGCGTCCAAGGAAGCGGAGATCGCGGTGGAGCACATGGCGGGGCATCCCTGTCCTCGCCGCATCGACCCGCTTTCGATCCCGGGCGCCGTCTATTCGGAGCCGCAGGTCGCGAGCTTCGGTTACACCGAGGAGAAGGCCAAGGCCGCCGGTCTGTCCTACAGCAAGGCCAGCTTTCCCTACCGGGGCACCGGCAAGTCCGTGGCCGTGGAGCGGCCCGAGGGCATGGTGAAGATCCTGACGGATTCCGTGACCAAAGAGATCATCGGAGCCCATATCGTCGGCGCGGACGCCACGGAGCTCATCCACGAGCTTCTGCTCGCGCGGACGGCGGAGCTTCTTCCCGAGGACATCGCCGCCATGATCCACGCCCACCCCACGCTATCCGAGGCTGTGATGGAGGCCATGCGCGCCTCCGAAGGTTGGGCGATCCACATTTAGGAGGGAGAACGAGCCAATGCCTGAGCAGCCGAGCATGACCGAGACGGACCTGACCGACTTGGGCCGCGCCAAGAAGTTGCTCGAAAATCCAGGGTTCATAGCCAAGGCGGCAGACGCTGTCGGCACACCGATAGAGAAGTTGCTGCATGCCTTGCCCGAAAACGCCTCGACGGCAATTCAAACCGCGACGAGAACCGCCCTCGAAAAGGCACTCAGGGTTGCCGTGGCCACTCTCGGTGGGGAGAGCGGCCATGAACCGTCGAACGTCTGGCACAAGGTAGCGGTCGTCGCCACCGGTGCGGCCGGCGGTGCCTTCGGCCTTGCCTCTCTGCTCATCGAGTTGCCGGTGAGTACGACCATCATGCTTCGGTCGGTGGCGGACATTGCACGCAGCAAGGGCGAGGATTTGCGCACGCCAGAATCAGCCCTTGCCTGCATTGAGGTCTTCGCCCTCGGGGCAAGGCGCAAGTCAGACGATGGCACCGAGAGCGCGTACTACGCCGTGCGAATCGCGCTCGCGCGAGCCGTGAGCGAGGCTGCCGAGTATCTTGCTGGGAAGGCCGCCGTCGAGGAAGGTGCACCTGCGCTTGTCCGCCTCATTGCTACCATCGCTGAGCGCTTTGGCGTGGTTGTGGCCGAAAAGGCTGCGGCAGGGCTTGTGCCAATCCTGGGCGCAGTCGGTGGCGCGGCCATCAACGTGGCCTTCATGGACCACTTCCAGGACATGGCCGAAGGGCACTTCACCGTCCGGAGCCTGGAGCGCAAGTATGGCCCAGAGGTGGTGCGAGCTGCCTACGAAAACCTGCCCGCCAGAACAGAACGAGGCTGATTCCCTCGCGATCCTCGCGGCAGTCGCCGAGTCGGACATCGGTCCCACCGCGATTGTCTTGGACTTCCCCTGGAAAGGGGGGAGCATTCCCCTACTCAAACTGCGGGAGGCGATCACCATGGGCGACAAGTCACCGAAGGCGAAGGACAAATCTAGAAAGCAAGACATCGCGGACAGGAACCAAAAGTTGCTGGCTGCCAAGGCGAAATTATCGCCGTCACCAGTTTTTCCTGGAAAGAAGCCCCGGTAGACTCTCCTTTGTTTCCGGCCTCGTCCGGATGGATGTTCGTGAATAATGCGTGCTTTCAGCTATCCTTCCGGACATGCCAGGGAGAAGGAAGCGAAGCATCACTCCGCTGATGGTTGGGCATCCTCTGGGCGAGCAAGACTCCTTCGGCCGCACGGAGGAGCACTTCTTTACTGAAGGCGAAGAGCATGAAGCGCGAGGGTGG
>JADGPI010000179.1 GCA_017882525.1 Thermoleophilia bacterium | reverse complement strand
TGGATGGGCCCGGTATACGAGTTTCTCGGCCTGACCGTGGCGGCTCTCCAGAACAATATGGAACCGGCGGAGCGCCGCGAAGCCTACGCCTGCGACATCACCTACGGTACCAACACCGAGTTCGGCTTCGACTACCTGCGCGACAATATGGCCTTGTCCATGGAGCAGTTGGTGCAGCGCGGCTATTACTACTGCATCGTCGACGAGGTGGACTCCATTCTCGTCGACGAGGCGCGGACCCCGCTCATCATCTCAGGCCCCGGCGAGCGGGCCGCCAAGACCTACTACGATTTCGCCCGCCTCGCCCGCCGGCTGAAGCCGGGCGAGGACGCCGACTACGAAGTGGACGAGAAGAAGCAGACCGTGGCCGTCACCGAGGACGGACTGGCCAAGGTCGAGCGCGAGCTGGGCGTAGAGAATATCTACGAAGACCTCTCTGGTCAGCTTGTCAACCATCTCATGCAGGCCCTCCGCGCGGCTTCTCTCTTCAAGCGTGACGTCGACTATCTGGTCACCGACGGCGAGGTCAAGATCATCGACGAGTTCACCGGCCGGATCCTGGAAGGCCGCCGGTACTCGGAGGGACTGCACCAGGCCATCGAGGCCAAAGAGGGCGTCAAGATCAAGGAAGAGAATCAGACGCTTGCGACCATCACCCTGCAGAACTACTTCCGCATGTACGACAAGATCGCCGGCATGACCGGCACGGCCGCCACGGAGGCCGACGAGTTCCGCGAGATCTACGGCATGGAGGTGGTGGTCGTCCCCACCAACGAGCCCATGATCCGGGACGATCGCAACGACCTCATCTACAAGACCGAGGCGGCCAAGTATCACGCCGCGGTCGACCTCATCGCCGACTGCAACGCGCGCAAACAGCCGATACTGGTCGGCACCATTTCGGTGGAGAGATCGGAGCATCTCTCCGACATGCTCAAGCGCAGGGGTGTGCCGCACGAGGTCTTGAACGCCCGCCACCACGCGAAAGAAGCGTCGATCGTGGCCAACGCCGGCCAGTCGGGGGCCGTGACCATCGCCACGAACATGGCGGGTCGTGGCACGGACATCAAGCTGGGCGAGGGCGTGGTCGAAGTCGGCGGGCTGTTCGTACTGGGCACCGAGCGGCACGAGGCACGTCGTGTAGACAACCAGTTGCGCGGCCGTTCAGGCCGCCAAGGCGACCCGGGAGCCAGCCAGTTCATCATCTCGCTCGACGACGACTTGCTGCGAATCTTCGGTGGTGAGCGCATCCATCGCTTGATGGACCGCCTCGGCGTCGACGACGACATCCCCATCGAACACAGTCTTATCTCCCGTTCTGTGGAGAGCGCCCAGCGAAAGGTGGAGGAACAGAACTTCCAGATCCGGAAACGCGTGCTCGAGTATGACGACGTCATGAACAAGCAGCGCGAGATCGTGTATGGCCAACGGCAGCGCATCCTTGGAGGAGAGGATCTTCGCGACGACGTCATCGAGATCATCGAGCGGGTGCTGCGCCAGCAAGTGAACACGTTCACCGGCCAGTCTCACTACTCGGAAGAGTGGGACCTGGACGAGTTGATAGTCCTCTTGAAGAACTTCTACCCCTCGAACATCACGGTGGAAAGTCTGGGCGATCCCGAGGAATTGGACTCGGAGTCCCTGGCCGACATGGTCGTGGAAGAGGCCATCGCCATACACGAGGAGAGGGAAACCAAGTTCGGGGCGCCGGCGATGCGCGAGCTCGAGAGATGGGTGCTGCTCCGCACCATCGACGCCAAGTGGCGGGACCACCTTTACGAGATGGACTATCTCCGCGAGGGCATCGGCCTGCGGGCTTTGGCCCAGCGGGACCCCCTCATCGAGTATAAGAACGAGGGCTTCAACATGTTCCAGGAGATGATGGGGTCCATCCAGGCGGACTTCGTCCGCTACCTGTATCACATGGAGATAGTGCACGAGGAGGAACAAGAGGCGAAGACACCGGCGCGGCAGCTCGCCTATTCAGGCGGGGGAGACGGCAGTCTGGTCCAGAATTTCGCCGCCGCCGTCACGGCGTCTGTCACCCGCCCGGGGATGGTGGTGGACACTTCCGCGGAAGCGTACGAAGCAGCCCAGCAGGCCACCCGAACCGTGGTGGCCCCCAGGAGCGTCACTAAGATCGGACGCAACGACCCGTGCCCGTGCGGTAGCGGCAAGAAGTACAAGAAGTGCTGCGGGGCGTGAGCGCAAGGTGGGCCGGGGCTCTGTCGAACCGGGCCGGGTGCGGACCCGTCTGGCGGGGTTACCGAGACGCACGGCTTTCGCTGGGCTATACTTGCGCGACGCATGGCTGAGAAGACAGAGAAGCAAACGACTTCCCTTGCCGAGTATCGGGAGCTCGTCGCGGTATTTCGCGATAGGCTCCTGTGGGTAAGGGACTATCTTTGACCCCGTCAATCTTGCCCGCAGCATCGCCAAGTTGGAAGAGGAGATGCGCGCACCCGATTTCTGGGACGATCAGGTCCAAGCTCAAAGCATAAGCACGCGCTACAGTCGCTTGCGTAGCCGGCTGGACGGTTACGAACGGCTCGCCCAGCAGGTGGACGACTTCGAGCTGCTGTTGGACATCTCCGCGGAAGAGACCGAAGGCGACGAGTTGTCCGCCGACGCGGTGGACGAGGTGGAGCGCTTGACCGCCGAGGTCAGCCGGGCCATTGAGCGTCTCGAGGAGCAGCGACTCTTCACGGGTGAGTTCGACTCCGGCGACGCCATCGTCAGCATCCACCCGGGGGCCGGGGGTACCGAGAGCCAGGACTGGGCAGAGATGCTGCTACGCATGTATCTACGGTGGGCTCAGAACCGCGGCTTCGCCACTGAGTTGAACGAGGCCACAGAAGGCGACGAGGCGGGCCTGAAGAGCGCTACTTTCACGGTTCACGGGGAGAACGCCTACGGATTGCTCTGCGCAGAGCGTGGGGTCCACCGGCTCGTGCGGATATCCCCGTTCGATTCCGCCAGCCGTCGTCATACTTCATTCGCCTCGGTCGATGTGACCCCGCTCATCGAGGGGGACGTTCCGCTCGAGATCGACGAGAAGGACCTGCGCGTGGAGACGTACCGTTCTTCAGGGGCGGGTGGCCAGCACGTCAACAAGACCGATTCCGCCGTCCGGATAACCCACGTTCCTACGAAGACCGTCGTCCAGTGCCAGAACGAGCGCAGTCAACTCCAGAACCGCGAGACAGCGATGCGGATGCTGCGCAGCAAGTTGCTGCTGCTCGAGCACGAGAAGCGAGAACAGGAGATGGCGCGTGAGAAGGGCGAGCAGAAAGAGATCGGCTGGGGAAGCCAGATCCGCTCCTACGTGCTTGCTCCCTACACATTGGCAAAAGATCACCGCACCAATTACGAGAAAGGGAATGTGGAAGCAGTACTGAACGGAGCCATCGACGATTTCATCAAGGAGTACATCTGGCAAAGGTCGGTGGGCAAGCTCGGCGTCCGTCCGTCCTAGTGGAGCGAGGAGACCATGGTCCAAGGAGTATCGTCCCTCCTCCAGAATACTTGCGAGATAGTCGAAACGGGAGGCAACAGGTAGCACGTGATCAAGTTTGAAGACGTAACCAAGATTTACCAGCCCGAAACGGTGGGTCTCGAGTCGGTCAGTCTCCACATCCAGAAAGGCGAGTTCGTCTTCCTGGTCGGACCGTCGGGCTCGGGAAAATCGACGTTCATCCGCCTTCTCATCAAGGAACTGGAGCCCAACAAGGGCCGCATTTTCGTCAGCGGGAGGGATCTGGCCACGCTCCGCAGGTGGAAGGTGCCTTATCTACGCCGCAACATCGGCTGCGTGTTCCAAGATTTCAAGCTTCTTCCGAACAAGACCGCGTTTCAGAACGTGCTCTACGCCCTCGTGGTGACCGGCAATGCCAACAGCACTTCCCGCAAGAAGGCGGCGGAGATCCTTGCTCTCGTCGGCCTCGGGCACAAGGCCGGCAGTCTCCCGAACGAGCTCTCCGGCGGGGAGCAGCAGCGGGTTTCGATCGCCCGGGCGTTCGTCAATCACCCGCCTCTGCTGATAGCCGACGAGCCAACCGGGAACCTCGACCCCGAGACCTCGATGGGCATCATGCAACTGCTATACCGCATCAACAAGACCGGTACTACCGTGCTGATGGCCACCCACGATCGAGAGATGGTGGACCGTATGCGGCGCAGGGTCGTCGCGCTCGATGCAGGCAGGGTAGTCCGCGACCAGCAGCGAGGCGGATATGGGGAAGATTAGCTTCTTCTTCAGGGAGGCCTTCGGCTCTCTGAGGCGCAACTATTTCATGACCGTTGCCGCTTTAGTGACGGTGTTCCTTTCGATCGTGGTCCTGGGCGGCGTGCTCGTGTTCGTCTACACCACCGGCGCCCTGCTCAAAGAGGTGGAGCAGAAGGTGGAGATCACTGTCTATCTCAAGACGGATCCCGAGCCCACGGCGCAGGACGTGTCCACCATGCAGACTCAGATCCAGGGTTGGACCGAGGTCAAGGCTGTCACTTACGTGAGCAGAGACCAGGCGCTCGCGCGTTTGAAGCAGGACTTCAAGAGCAATCCGGAGATCCTCGACGGTCTGAAGAGCAACCCGCTTCCGGCGTCGTTCGAGATCTCCCTCAAGGACCCGCAGACGGTAAGTGCGGTGGCGGCCCGCTTCACCGGACAGCCCATCGTCGACGAGGTGCGGTACGGCAAGGAAATCGCCGACAAGCTCTTCAGCTTCACCAACCAGGCGCGCAACTTCCTGCTCGGCTTCATCGTCCTCTTGGGAATCGTGGCCGTCCTCCTCATCTCGAACACCATCAGGTTGTCGATCTTTGCCCGCAGGCGTGAGGTGGAGATAATGAAGCTGGTGGGGGCCACCAACTGGTTCATCCGCTGGCCGTTCTTGATCGAGGGGGTGTTTGTGGGCCTGGTCGGCGCCGCCGCTGCGATGGTCGTGGTCATCTTCTTGACGAATTTCCTTTTGGGCAAGATGCAGACGACGTTCATGGCGGTCCCGCTTGGCGCGGTACCGTTGGCTTCGGTCGCGTTCATCCTACTCGGAGTAGGGGTGGTGATAGGCGCCGCCGGATCTGGGATCGGCCTGCGTCGTTTCCTGAAAGTCTGACAGCGCCACCTCGATCGGGGTCGCGTCCTATGGCTCCACCAAGATCTAAAGGCGGTAGGCACCGCGGCTGGGCGAGACCTCTGATCGCCGCCGCGGTGCTTGTTTGCGTCTTCTCGCTGGCGTTTGCGGTCGGTTCGTGGAAGGCAGAGCCCGCGCAGGCGGCCACGAAGGCCGAGCTTGGCCAGCGTCTGGAAGACAACCGAGTCGGCCTGGCCAAGGTCCGGGCCAACATCAAGAAGGCCGATGCAGCCAAACAGTCGGCCCTCAAAGACATATCCTCGCTCGACCAGTACATCCAGGTTCTCGAGCAGGATCTGCAGGATGCCACCGACGCTCGCGACGCGGCCATCGACAAACTGGCTGCGGTCCGCGCCCACTTGGCCGAGGTCAACAAGACCCTCAAAACGAAGACCGATCAACTCGCCAAGACGGAGCATGATCTAGAGACCCAACAGGGCTGGCTCAGCAACCGCGTGGTGAGCATCTACAAGTCGGGAGGCCAGGTGGCTTATCTGGCCGCATTCCTAGAGCCCGACGGCCTTTCGCGGTTCGTGGGTCGCGTAGACCTACTTTCCGCGGTCCTGGCCCAAGACAACAGGGCGCTGGCTCAGATAGGCGCCTTGAAGCAGACGGTTGAGGGGCAGAAGCAGGCGCTCGAGCAAGAACAGGCCGAGGTCACGGACCTCGAGCAGGTACAGAAATCAACGACCACACAGTTGAAGGCGCTCGCGACCCAGCGCCAGAATGCGGTGAACAATCTGGAGTCGGCACGCGGCGCCAAGCAGAAGATCGTTCGGAAGGCTGAGGCAGACAAGGCCGCCTGGAGCAAGCAGGAAGACCAACTCCAGAGCGATTCCGACCAGATCACTGCCTTACTCAAGAAGATAGCGGGCTCCGGCACCGCCCCTCACGGCAACGGTGTGCTCGCCTGGCCGGTCAACGGCAATGTCACGTCAGGATTCGGGTATCGTATGCACCCCATCTTTCATGTGATGAAGATGCACACCGGCGTCGACATCTCCGCCGGCATGGGCACGCCGATCAAGGCGGCCGCTGCGGGGACGGTGATCTTCGCGGGCTGGAGGGGCGGATACGGCCAAGCCGTGATCATCTCGCATGGCAACGGCCTGGCCACGTTGTATGCGCACCAGTCGAAGCTCCTGGTGAGCGTAGGAGACAAGGTCAAGCGGGGCGAAGTGATAGGGAAGGTCGGGAGCACTGGATACTCGACCGGGCCCCACTTGCATTTCGAGGTCCGGGTGGGCGGCAACCCCGTCGACCCGATGGGCTATCTGTGACGACCAGCACCTGATTAGACGCGAGGGAGAAAAGGCTTCATGCGAAACAGGAGAACTGTCCCGCCCGTTGTACTAGTCGGCCTTGTGGCCGCCATCCTGCTGGTCTTCGGCGGCTTCTACCTAGGCGCGAGCCCAGGCGGGCGCGACGCGTTGCGCGGCATTCTTCCCGCGCGCTACATCCAGGCCAACGCCGACACCCAACTTCAGAGCGAGGTGCTCCAGAAGCTCGAGTCCTCGTACTACAAGGCCGTTGACCCCGCTGCCCTCAAAGAGCAGGCGATCAAAGGCATGGTGGCCTCGCTCAACGACCCCTACACCGTCTACTTCGACCCCAAGGAGTACAAAGCTTTCAAGGATCAGGAGAGCGGCTCCTACAGCGGCGTGGGCATGGTGATGGAGATGTCGGCCCGTTTCGCCACCATCGTCTCTGTGTTCAAGGGTAGCCCCGCGGAACTTGCGGGCATCAAGCCGGGTGACATCATTGTGGCCATCAACGGCGCTTCCACCAAGGGCATGATCCTCGACGACATCTCCGCTACGATCCTCGGGGCGAGCGGGACTACGGTGAACCTCACGATGTATCGGCCGGCAGCCGCGGGCAGTCAGGCTTCGAGCACGACGACAACCACGACCAGCAGCATCTCGGACACGACGTCGCAGACCGCTGCTGATCCAACCACATTGCCCGCGAGCGGGGTCACGAAGCAGTACTCCCTCGTGCGGGCCCAGATCTCGGTGCCGGCCACGGAGGTCGAGACGCTGGACGCCCAGGGCAAGAAAGTGGAGGTGATGCATTTTTATTCGTTCTCCACAGGATCTGCGGCGGAACTACGCGCCGCCGTCCAGAAAGCGGTGGAGACGGACAAAGTGGCCGCCATCATCCTCGACCTCCGCGGCAACGGGGGTGGCTACCTCAATGAGGGGATAGACGTCGCCAGTATCTTCATAGACTCTGGGGTGATTGTAAGCACTTCGGGTCTGCATTCTCCCGCGCAGGTCTACAAGGCAAATGGAGGCGCCTTCACCGCCGTGCCGCTATACGTGCTTGTGGATCGCTATACCGCGAGCGCGTCTGAGATTGTCTCCGGGGCTTTCCAGGACTACAAGAGGGGGACGCTGATCGGAGAGACCACGTTCGGCAAAGGCCTGGTGCAGAGCCTGGAACCGCTCAGCGACGGAGGGCTGCTCAAGGTGACCAGCGCCGTGTACCTCACGCCCAAGGGGCGGAACATCAACAAGATAGGCATCACCCCGGACGTGTTCGCCCCGGAAGATCCGTCCACCCCCAACGTCGATCAGGGGGTCCAGGAAGCGCTCAAACTGATCGAAGCGGCGCCCACCGGCAAGTAGCCGAGAGGGCGCCGAGCGCCTTAGACGTTGATCGGGGGCAAGGCTTGAATCGAGCGCAAAGCGGTTTCAGACCGCGGTTCTTCGTGGATGCTGGTGCGGCGGCTTCGCGGCGGACCGCGCCAGGGCTTTCCGCGGAGCGGACCGCTCATGGGGTTCTCTCTGCCGATTCGGCTCACCACGTCTCCGATCCTGTCCCCGTCGAGGTCGCGCTTGACGCGGAGGACAGTCATCATGCCACCAAGGTGCTGCGGCTTCGGCCAGGGGACGAGTGTGAGGTGGTCATCGCTCCCACCGGGGCGGTCTGCGTGGCGTGGGTCTCCGCCTTGGGAGACCCGGTGCGGCTGCGTGTGGGCCCGTGTCTGGAGGGAGACGCCGCGGGGGCCTCGTATCGCGGCGAGGTCTGGCTGGTGCAGGCGCTGGCCCGGCCGGCAGTGATGGACTACATCATCGAGAAGGGCACCGAAGTCGGCGCGAGCCGTTTCTTGCTGTTCCCCGCGGCGGGTTCTCCCCGGCTGGCGGACGACTCGCTGGCGGGCCGGCTGACTCGCTGGCAGAAGGTCGCGAGAGAAGCGGCTAGGCAAAGCAAGCAGGTTGCCATCCCGGCAGTTGATGTTGTGGGCTCGCTCCACGCGGCCGCGGAAAGGGCTCAGGATCTCAGCGCCTTCTCCATGGTTTTGGAGCCGGGAGCAAGTAGGTCTCTCGACGAGGCCGTCGGCGGGATCTGTGGGAACTCGCGCGGCATCGTCGCCGTGTGGATAGGGCCCGAGGGTGGCTGGACGAAAGAAGAGCTGGATGGTTTCGCGGCCGGGGGAGCGGAGCCGGTGAGGCTGGGGCGGAGCGTGCTGAGGACCGAGACGGCGGGGCCGGTGGCAGTGGCCCTGGTGCGGCTTGGGCTAAGGGATTGGTAGTATAATCAGCGCAATGGAAGACTGCATATTCTGTAGGATCGCGAGCGGGGATATCCCAAGCGACCGAGTCCTGGAGGACGACCGTTTCGTCGCCTTCCACGATATGCACCCCAAAGCCCCGGTGCATGTCTTGATCATTCCGCGAGACCATATCGGCTCTCTCAACGAGATCGGGCGTTGGCACGATTGTGAGGGTCAGGAGATGCTTGCGTTCATCGCACGCGTGGCCGAGCAGACAGGCGTGAGCGAGACCGGCTATCGGGCTCTTACGAACACGGGTCCCGACGGTGGCCAAGAGATCCAGCACCTCCACTTCCACCTGCTCGGGGGCGAGAATCTGGGAGATGTCCGTTGAGCATCCTGCAAGAGCTGCAAGAGCGCGTGAAGTCGGCATTGAAAGCCGGCGACAAGCAAGAAGTGTCGGCCCTACGCATGATCGTCAACGAGCTACAGAAGGCGGCCAAGGAGTCTCGCGGGGACTTGGACGACAACGCGGAGCATCAAGTGCTTCGTCGCGAGTACAAGCGGCGTCTCGAATCTATCTCGGCCTTCAGGGCCGGCGGACGGGAGGATCTGGCCGTCCATGAAGAGTACGCCGCTCGCATAGTCGAAGGCCTTCTGCCGCGGC
>JADGPI010000178.1 GCA_017882525.1 Thermoleophilia bacterium | reverse complement strand
GTGCCGAGGAACTTGCCGCGCGCCAGGGTGGGATGGTCTCGTCGTGTGGAGGGCCCCGACGCGCCTATTGGCGTCGTAACGCTACGGCGCAGTGTGCGACCGTCGGTGAGCCGGACTTCCATCATCGCCCCGATCTCCTTCGTGGCCTCCTCGAAGGAGGCGGCCGGCCGGCCGGCCGCCTCTAGCAGCGCGGCTGCCTCCTCCTCGCCGCCGAGGCGGGCTAGCCAGGCCGACGCACGTGGGCCGGCCTGGCGGAGCGCTTCGCCCAGCGGGGCTGTCGCGAGCACGGCATGACGGGTGAGGTCGGGGTCGTGTTCGACACGTACCCGCTTGGCCAGGTCCCATACCACTGGATCGTCGAGCCGCGGCGATGCCAGGTCGGCAGGGGTGAAGGCACCGGTAAGCAGGGTCACGGCGACGGGGTAGGGCACGGAAAACTGGAGCGCGCTGGGGGGGGATGCGGGCCCATTGATGTAGCTGCGGCTACGGATGTCCATGCCGAAGGTGAACAAAGAGCACCTCACGACGATCTCCTCTACGGCCCCGGCCACGGACCCGACGGGGGCGAGGTCACCGGTTAGGCCGTCGTGGGGATCGTCGTGGGGGCCACCGTGCAGTGCGGCCTCGATGTCACCGTGGAGTTGGACTGCGGCGTCGAGGGTGCTGTCGAGGTAGGCACATGCAGGGTAGAGCTTTATCGACAGGGTCTCGGTGTGCCAGCGTGACCCCAGGGACTCCACCACCGCATCAGGGAGAGGGACGTCTGCGAAAGTAGCGAGCAAGCCTTCGGGGTGCTCCAGTATGTCGGCGGCTCCGCTGAGCCCCGCAACGGCGCCGTCGCAGGCGTCCAGAGCGGCGCGGATCCCCACTGCGGCGGTCAGCGCCTTGCTGTCGCCCCCGAAGAACGCAGGCGCCAGAGAGTGCGGCGGTAGCGAACAGGCCAGGGCCAGCGCTGCGGAGGTATGTTCGGGGGACGCCCCCTGGGCTCGCATACGTGCAACGGTGGCACCTACCAGATGGCCGTAAGCGGCTGTCTGCCCGCGGAACGATCCGAGCGTTGCTCCGGCCACCACCCGAGAGGCGCACTCGTTCCCAGCCAGCACCGCTTCGAGGAAGCGCCTTCCGTCCAGACCGAGAGGCCCTGCGTAGGCTACCGGCACGCCGACCGTGGAGTGCGACACGTGGCCCGCGTACAGGGTGTCGTCGTAGTCGAGCGCTATCGTGAGCGTCCCGAGGCAGCAGGCTGCCGCCTTGGCGTCCGGCTGCAGGGGGCTGCCGAAGGCTTCCACCAGCCGCCGGCCGAGGGGATGCCCGAGGGTGGCGCGCGCTGCGGCAAGTTGGGAGAGCACCTGGCTGCGGGCGAAGGAGCGCACCCGTTCGGGGACATCTTCGAGCTGCATCCCTGTGGCAAACGCGCTCAGGCGCTCGGCAAGAGTCATCGAAGTGCCATCGTAGGGTGCCAAGCGATCGCAGACAACGTGCAAACACGGAGAAGAACAAAGGGTAGTGGATCGGTCCAAGAGTGGCCACAAGGCAAGTACCGGATCCGCATCTTCATCGGCACCGACCCAATGACCGGCAAACCGTTACCCTTCGCTAGGTCGAACGCAGACTATAGCGACCGATTGCTCGTGGGGAATCGACGCCAAGGAGCCGGTCGGCCCACAGGTCGTAGCCACCAACTTCGAAGCGGCTACGGGGTGCCCCCCGACCAGTGAAGGTAACGGTCCCGGTTAGTTCGCCAGCCCTACATCCTCAACGTTCAAGACTGCATTGATCGCTGCCGCCACTGGCTCGGCCAGCTTGGGTCTCACCACCAGCGTCTTGATCTCGGCTTCGCCTGCGTCGATTCGAATTCCAGCCATCCAGTTACGATGGCCCAGGAGTGACCGTAGTTTGCAATCCACGACTTCGGCTCGATCTACCTGATGCAACTCGATCTCCCACCCTGACCGCCGCAATGCCCGGTATCGCCAATCAGGATGGAACACCAGCCGTTGGTTTGTTACGAAGAGCCGTCCACGTACCAACGACCTCTCCCACTCGGAATGGCTGTCAGAAAGCCATACGGACATTGCGACTATCTCGCCCTTGTTCCGATTTGGAAGGTGCATGGCTTCTATTTTCCCATGTTTCAGTCGATGCGCGACTTCGCCCCTTTCATCGAGGATGGATGCCCCAGCGCGGCGGGTCAGTGCGGACAGCGAGGGAACCCTACGGCGAGCTACCGAGGGTGGCCTCGGGGTCGACTGCATGAAGGGGCGTCACCGTGAGGGTCTGCTCTTGTCCATTTCGGCAGCCGCGCGTGACGGCACGCCTATCACCCTTCCTGGACCACCGGACGATCCCGAGTCGTTCCGCAAGGCCTATGGCGGCGATCCGCTTGACGACGACACCTTGGCGTTCGTGGTCGATCCGATTCGCTGCGTCGAAGACACGGTGCACCACTACTTCCAACCGGTGCACTGGTCGGTCGCAACCGGTGTTCCGATTACCTACGTGCTCAACGAACGCGACCGCCCAGTACCACCGGCGACTCAGGAGGAGATGGCGCAGCCACTCCCGCAACCGGTGCACGTTGTCCGCGTCGACTCGGGTCACCTACTTCCGGTGATCGCTCCCGCCAGCTTCGCCGAGATACTTTCGCGTATCCCCGCCTGAGCTATCGGCGTTGGGGACGCGCCGGTGGTAGCGAGCAGACGAGCGTGCCCCCAATAGTCAGTGCTACGGCTCGATCACGGTCCAGCCGCGACGCTGAAGCTCGACGGCGAGCTGCTCGGCAGGCATTCGGCGCATCGTCTGCTCTACGGCCGACAGCCTTTCCGGCGGATCGGCAGCGACCGGGGCACCCCCATCGATCTCTGCCTCCTGCAATCGGTCGATAAACGCTGCTGCCTCGTCGCGAGTGAACTTGCCGGCGGCCTGACGCTGTGTGAACCCCATTGGGCCACGCGCGTCTCGGAAGTCGGTGTGACCGGCGTCCTGGATGAGCGCCAACAGCTCCTGCACCTGTCTCGCCGGCGCCGGCGGCCCCGACTGTTGACCGAAAGCCATGGCCACAGTCTCACCGAAGTGGCAATGGAACCGCTACTTGGCCCGCGCCGACTTCCCGAAGACCTGACCTGCCCCCGAACCCATGACCGAGTGTCCCGGGTGTTCGCTGTCTTCTCCAACGATAGGAGGAAGACCAAGGTACCGAGACGGCCAAGGCTAGGTGATGGGTTCGCCAGGGTGGATCCCACTCGAAGATCCGCCGCCGGTAGCAGAGACCCGACGACAACCAATCGGGCAACGTGTCGTGGGGCTCGTAGCGTCGCTCCACAACCAAGCCACGGAAATGCGCCCCATGGTACGTTGGCGCCCGCCCTTTCGCTGCGGATCCATACCCATCTGAACTGCGCCGGAAGGGTTCGCAGGTGGGAAGACCATGCACACAATTTGTTAATGACCCCCCCGTAACCAAGGAGCGACTCCGAACATGATTGCCTACACCTATCCGCTTCTCAGTATCTTCTGGACGATGTTGGAGTTCTTCCTCTTCTTCGTGTGGATCTGGCTCCTCGTCGGGATCTTCGCTGACATCTTCCGCAGCCACGACATGGGCGGTCTGGCCAAGGCGCTATGGGTCATCTTCGTTGTCATCTTCCCGTTCCTCGGAGTCCTCATCTACCTGATCGCCCGCGGCGGCAGCATGCATGAGCGCGCCGAGCGCCAGGCGGCACAGCAACACAAGGCATTTGATGCTTACGTGCGTCACGCGTCCGGGGTTGGTAGTAGCGCCGACGAACTGACCAAGCTGGCCGACCTGAAATCGAAGGGCGTGATCACCGACGCAGAGTTCGACGCCCAAAAGGCAAAGATTCTCAGCTGAGGCAGACGAAGGCGCGGTGACCACCCGACAATCAGGTGGTGGCGCCACAGCCCGGCAGCCCTCGGTTCCCCAAGTCGGCACAGCCGCCGCGTAGGATCGCCTGGATGACCAAGCGCTCGACCTCCACTTCGGCTTTTGGGGTGTCCAAGCGTGAGAGCCACGACGCCTCCGGGTTTTACAACCGATTCACACCCCCCGAGCAGTCAACCGACGCCAGCCTGCATCCAAGCGATGGGTTCGACAAGCTGATCCGGGGAGATGCCCGGTCGATGGACGAAGTGGCTGACGCGTCGGTGGCCCTGGTTGTCACCTCACCGCCCTACTTTGCCGGCAAGGAGTACGAGGAGGCACTGGGCGAAGGCGGGATCCCCGCCACCTATCTCGAATATTTGGACCTCCTCCGAGATGTGTTTTCGGAATGTGTGCGCAAGCTCGAGCCGGGAGGCCGGATCGCCATCAATGTTGCCAACCTCGGTCGCCGTCCCTACCGATCTCTTTCGGCCGATGTCATCAGCATCCTTCAGGACGATCTGCGCCTCTTGCTCCGCGGAGAGATCATCTGGATGAAGCAACGGGGATCGTCGGGCTCGTGTGCCTGGGGAAGCTTCCAACGCCCGGGCAACCCGGTGTTGCGGGATCTGACCGAACGGGTGATCGTGGCGAGCAAGGGCCGGTTCGACAGGGCGCTCCCCGCCCGTGAGCGTTATCGGAAGGATCTCCCTTCGGAGGTCACGATGACCCGCGAAGACTTCATGGAGAACACCCTCGACG
>JADGPI010000177.1 GCA_017882525.1 Thermoleophilia bacterium | reverse complement strand
GCTCCGAGTCGGCCTTCGCAGTTGGTACGCAAGGCACAAGAGTCTGGCCAGGTACTACGTGCTGGAGGCGTTAGCGACTAACGGGTCCATGCAGCTCTTTGCAATAGCCGTCGCATTCATCGCTGGTCTCCAAGCAACTGGTGCGCTCAGGGCCGCCACGGTCATCTTTGGTCCGCTCAATACACTGATCATGGCTGCAGGCGTTGCCCTCACGCCCCATCTTGTGCGCAAACGCCTCAGAGATGAGCGCGGGATAGCTTCTGCCCTACTTATCAGCGCTGCCCTGATCGGGGTGACGGTGTGCTGGGGCCTCGTCCTGGTACTTGCGCGACCCGGCCTGGCGCAGATCTTCGCTCAGACGTGGACTGCGGCCGCGGTCCTGCTACCCTGCTTCTTCCTACGCCTCCTCCTTTGTTCAGTCAGTGTGGGCCCGCTGATCTGGTTACGGGCGACGGGCCGGGGAAATGCAACCACCCGGAGCCGGCTTTGGACGTCCGCAATTACCCTTGCCGCAGGATTGCTTGGCGCGTTCCGGTGGGGTGCGCTGGGAGCGGCAGCCGGACTCGCAGTGGCGCAGGGCTTTAACGCAAGCGCTCTGTGGATAACCGCCTGGAGAACCTCGAGGGCAGAGGCGACAACACACCCAACAGTCACGAGCCGTACACGAGGTGCTCCTGTGAGCCAACGGGGAATGGCGTGAGACTTGAAGTCCTCCTGCCGTGGATCGTGATCCTCTGCAGTGTTGCTGTCATCGCCAGCTGTCCCTGTCACGGGCCCACGTGCAATGCCCTACGCTCTCGGACTCGGAACGAGGATTGAAGCCACTGGGTGTTGCTCCCAGGTACCTTGGTGGGCTAGAAGCGTCTGGTTGATGGCCGCCGACGGCTCATACTTGCCGATACTTATCCCAACACGATCGACGCGGACTTGGTGGACACACTTCGTGATTTCCTGGGCGTTTCAGAACGGGTCCCACCCATACGTAGCCGAGGCGAAGTACTCCGGGGCAGCCTGGTCACCAACTCGGTCGTCACGACAGACACTACCGCCCACGCCACACCCCCAGACGCCTCGGACCGCACACTGACTCCTCAGTTCAGGGGCTCAAGACGGCACACACCAACGTCGAAACTCCAATGTGACTCCGTTATTGGCCGACGGAGGAGCCCGGGGATGGGATCGAGAAGGCATTCAGATCAGATGGGAGGTATCGAGGGTGAGTGGACCTCCCGATTAGTTGCGAGGACACAGATATCACAGGCCGAGGCGGCAAATGGCCGCCCGAATGGGTGACAACGCTCGAGTCTTTGGCGGAAACTTGTCGGAGCTCTTAGGCTGCCGGGGAGGCATTTAAGTTAGTCCATAGGCAACACGGTTTCGCAAAGCGTCATGCAGCTCCTGGGGAGTCTGGCTCTGCTGGGTTCCGAGATACCGAGCTTACGCCCATTTCGCCTGCGGAAAGCGTTCTGCCTCTGGAGTTGATACAAGCACAGAGAGCGAGGAGCAAACAGGTGCCGCCGCACGTCTCCATGAGGGAGAGCGTTCCGCTTCGTTGGCGCAAGACAGCTAAGGTGTCCAGGGCTCGACTTTTCGAGGCAATCGGGTCACATCGGTATTCCTTCCCCGCGATCAATGGCCTTGACCGTAAGATGCTTCATCGTCTCCCACGATCGGGAACATTCCTTGAGGTGGGCGCCAACGACGGCTACTCACAAAGCAACACGTACTACCTGGAGCGCGTCCTTGGTTGGAAGGGCATTCTCATCGAGCCTCTTCCTGAACTGTACGAGCGCTGCCGGCAACTACGTGGGAACTCTGTCTGCTACAACGTCGCATGCGCCGCGCACGCTGAGCCCGGTGAGACGATTCAGTTGGCGGACCTCGACTTGATGTCTGTGACGCTGGGCCAACAGGACACAGAGGAAGAAGTAGGTCGACTATCGAAGCACCGTCACTCTCGCATTTCTGTGCCCGTCGCGACTGTTTCGTACGTGATCGATGATGCTGGCTTCACGTCGATTGACTTCATGTCGGTTGACGTCGAGGGTGCCGAACTCAACCTTCTTGCGGGTCTCGACTTGGGACGTCATGCCCCTCAGTGGCTGTTGATCGAGACGGATCATCCGGATGCCGTGGCAGATTTCTGCATGCCTGTTCTGTCACTGGTAGACCAGCTGAGTCATCACGATTACCTCTTTGCCAGGGGCAGGCTTCATTAAGCAGATCGCTCGTTCCCCTCAACACCAGGGCCAGCCAGGGTCTGCCGCACCTTTGCAGCACAAGACAGTCCGGACCCGCGGCTCCAGGCTCCACCTGGTCCCACCAACTCGGGGAGCCGGTCGGTCGCGGCTAGCCACGCTGGCGATGCACTGCCTTGGGTACACCCCGGAACGGCCCCGACGGGCTTGATTGCTGAACTTCGATGCCGTACGGCTTTCCACTATCACCTCGTCGACTCGGCCTCGCTGATCGCGGTGATCACGACTCGCCCCCAAACGGGACACCTCCGCGGTCCGCCCCCCGGCTTGCCGACGAACAAGAGGGATGTCGTCGACCCCGCTTGGAGTCGAAGGAGGTCGCCGGCGGGGGCTGACCCGGGGTAAAGAGGTGCGGCCATCGCGTCGATGGAACAGCGTGAGGTCATGCACGAGCTTGATCCCTCAGGCGGCCACTGCCATCCTCACGTTGGCGACCCTTGGGCAGTGATTGGAACAAACGTGTCCCGGTCACCGCTCCGCATCACCTCCCGCGTGAACCTCGCAATCGTTGCGGTGTGTCTCTCCGCCGCGGCTGGACTTGGCCTTCTCCTTGCCCGAACGCCGGTCATCGCCATCGTGGCGCTGCTGGTGATCCCTTTCCTGGCGTGGGTCCTTTCGAGCGCCTCGACGAGACTGTTCACCGTGCTCGCCGGCGCTCTGCTCGTGTTCCAATCCTCGTCCGGCGCCGGACCAGCCAAGCTCGCATACTTGGGTTTGGTTGCGCTGTGCGTCGTGGCGAGCACTTTGTCGTTGTTCAGGTCACACGAACCGATCACGCGTCTCTTCCGCCCGCTCCTACCAACTACGATTCTCCTGGGGGGTGCGGTGCTCCTGGGTGTCGTCGTAGGTGTCGGCAATGGGGCGACACCGAGTGACGCAGTGCGCGACTGCCTTCCGTATTTTCTACTCTGCACGCTCCCAGTGGTCGGACTGGACGCAGCCCGGTCGCTGCCCCCCCATCGAACGGACACTCTCATCGGGATTCTGGGGGTACTCTCAGCGCTTGGCCTTGCCCTCGACTGGTTGAACCGGCGCGGAGTGTCCAAACTTCCCGTTGGGCGAGTCATCCTTGCCACTACGGTGCTGGCTGCGCTCGGCTTCAGCCAGGCGCTCGTGATGACCTTCTACGGCCGGAACCGGGTCCGCTGGGCCGCCGCTGCGTCCTCAATCTTGCTGTTGATGCTCCTCTCGGGCAACCGAACGAACTTAGTGCTCCTGCTCGGTATTGCGGGTGCAGTTGGTGCCAAGGCCAAAGCACGACTTTCGCTCGTCCGGGTAACGAGTCTTCTCGCGATCCTTACCGCCGCCGCCGTGGTGGCGATTCCGTGGGTCGCGGGGAAGGTGATTACCGACCCGAGCTTTCTCCAGAGCCGGCTGGCGGGTGCCCGCCTGGTCCTCAGCGGAAACTCGGGAGACGATGCGAGCTACCAGCTTCGTGAGGCAGCCTACGGACTTACAGAGCGACAGTTCCTGGCGCATCGCTGGTTCGGGGGCGGCTTCGGGCACCTGTATCCGTGGGCGGCGAGTCACGCCGGTCTACCG
>JADGPI010000176.1 GCA_017882525.1 Thermoleophilia bacterium | reverse complement strand
GGTCCGAGGACATGTACACGACGAGCACGATGTTCCCCACCACCTCTAAGTCCTCAGGCAGCGGGTCGCTCGTGAAGGTCATGATCTTTCGGCAGGGGTCGAGCATGCCCCGGTCCATGATCGCCGTCCCCACCCCGGAGAACCCGGTCCAATCGGGATCGGGATAAGAGAACAAGAAGGAGCTGTCTTCCGCCTGTGGCGGCTCGAAAGAGAGCCGGCCGTCGTTGAGCGACTGCACGGCCCCGCTCGGACCCGCGTGGAGATACAACGAACGGTGTTCCGCTCGGGCCAGCGGCCACTCGCCCTCGCGCCGGTAGCGCTCGAGCCCACGCACGAAAAGATTCACCGGCGGCTCTTCCATCAGGCCGGTGTCGTTGCCCTTGAGCCAGTGGTCGTACCACCGCAATAGCAGCAGGCGGATCTCCGGGGAGTTGAAGATGGCCATCTCGTCGCCCTCGAAGTCGCCGTGGCAGAGCATGAGCTTCTTGGGGACGTCGACCTCCTCGTAACCGCGGATGTTGCCGCGCAGATGCAGGCCCACTTTGTGGAGGATGCCGATGCTGAACACGGGGCACTTTATCCTCTTGAGGTCGACCCGCCTCACTTCCCAGAAGTCATCGAATGTCTGGTGCTGCATGAGGTTCCAGGAGAAATCCCAGTCTCCCACGTGGGAATCCACACCCTTGCGGCCCACTCTATAGTGACCACGGATCTCGGTGATGTGCCAACTACCCACGAAACCCACCGCCAACATGCCGCCGTGGTAAGCGTTCTCGCGATATGGGTCTGAGACGGCGTCATAGGGGACGATGCACGCAAGATGGGGCGGCTGCTGCGCGGCTGCGAACCACTGTACGATGCCGGGGTACGACTCCCCGATCATGCCTACCTTGCCCGTGCACCAGGGCTGCGCTGCGGTCCATTCGATGACGTCGTGGAGGTCGCGCTGCTCATCCGGCGAGAAGAACTGCCACTGACCTTCCACCGACTTGCCGGTGCCGCGCACGTCCATGTGCACGTACGCATACCCGCGAGACACGAAATACTCGAAGTCGTTGGTCTCGCGCATGTGAAAGGTGGGCACGGAAGGCAGATAGGCCAGGTCTTTGTTGTAGGGCGAGGCAGAGAAGAGGGAAGGGAACTCCCCCGGAGCGTCCGGCCGAAAGACGTCCACCGCTATGTGGACGCCGTCACGCACCTCTATCATGACGTCCCTATCCACGGTCATCTTGTACTCGGGCTGGCTCAGTTTGTCAGCGGGGAAACCCTCCGGCAGCATCGAGGCCATGATCTCCGGCTCGAGGATCTTCGTATACATGAGTCGCTCCTTTTGTATGCCGTCTCGCGCCCACCGGACGGGCACCGCTCGCGCAAAGTCAGTTCCCTTTGCCGCATCCTCTTACCTTCGCCGATGAATTCGTCCACGATCGCGCCAGTCCCTCCAACTGCTCCATGGTGAGCGGAGCAAAATCGAAGTTACGGTACTTCTCCAGGTCTATTTTCGTGCCTCGGCCGTCCATCCCAAGGCCGGGATCACCGGCAGGACGATGTGCGACGCATGGTCTTTATCGTGATAGATGGTGTCCCGCCCGACCTTCAGCCCATAGTAGTGGCCACCGAAATCAAAGGCGTTCGAGTCGTAGCAGGCGAGGTCGACGCGGATACGATGACCCTTCAGGAAGCAACACGACGTGGTCCAGACCTCGATCTCGAACTTGTAGACCTTGCCCGGCTCGATGGGCTGCGGATCGTCGCTCCGGTAGTACGGCCGGTACGGCAGGCTCTTAGCCTCGTCCTTGGTGCACGCGTGCGACGCCTTGAGCCAACCCCGGGTGAGCATGATGCCGCGTGGCGGCATCCCCGGCACCTGCTTGTCATCGGCCAGTTGATCGGTGAGGCGCACGAAGAAATCGGTGTCCTTCTGGTCGGAAGAGGCGTAGAGGTTCAGCACCATACTGCCGATCACCTCGAGATCTTCGGGCAAGGGCTCGCTGGTGAAGGTGAGAATCTTCCGCACCGGGTTCGGGACGCCGTCTTCCATCACAGCCGTACCCAGACCGGAGAAGTGCGACCAGTCCGGATCGGGGTAGTCGTAGCTCGTGGAGCTGGCGGCCTCCTGCGGCGCTTCCCAGGAAAGCGCGCCGTCGTTCAACGATTCCACGGCGCCGCTCGGGCCTTTGCCCAGGTAGAGACTCCGGTACTGCGTCCGGGCCAGCGGCCACTCTTTCTCCGGCCGGTACACTTCCTTGCCCCGCACGAACACCGTCACCGGATCCTCGTCCATGAAGCCGGTGTCGTTGCCTTTGAGCCAGTGGTCGTACCAACGCAGATGCAAAAGTTGTAGCTCGCGGGAGTTGAAGATGGCCATCTCGTCGCCTTCGAAATCCCCGTGGCACAGGAGCAGCTTCTTGGGCGTCTTCAACTCTTCGTAACCCTTGATGTTGCCCCGCAAATGGATGCCCACCTTGTGGAGGATCCCGATGCTGTAGACCGGGCATTTGATCTTGGAGAAGTCCGGGGAGCGAACCTTCCAGAACTCGTCGCACGTGGGATGGTTGATGACGTTCCAGGGCAGATCCCATTTGCCCGCGTCCGGGTTGGGGCCGACCTTGCCCAGCCGATAGTTCGCGCGGATCTCAGCCGTCCACCAGTTGGCGGGGAAGCCGAGGGCCATGATGCCGCCGTGATAGGCGACATCCCGATACATGTCGGCGCCGGCGTCGAAGGGCACGATGCAGGCGAGGTGCGGGGGCTGCGTATGCGCGGTGAACCACTGGGTCCAGGCCAGCAGCGATTCGCCGATCATGCCCACCTTGCCGGTGCACCATCCCTGTTTGGCGATCCACTCCACCATGTCGTAGAAATCGTTCTGCTCTTCCTGGCTGAAGAGCTGGAACTGCCCCTCCACCGACTTGCCGCTACCCCGGATGTCGTGATGCACGTACACGTAGCCGCGCGAGACGAACCACTCGATGTCGTTGGTCTCCCGAAAGTGGAAGATGGGCCATTGCGGGAGGTACTCCAGGTCCTTCTGGTACGCCGAAGTGGCGTAGATCGCGGGGAATTCCCCCTCGGCATCCGGCCGGAAGATATCGCAGGCCACCTTGACCCCGTCGCGCATGGTGACAAAGACGTCGCGGTCCACGATCATCTTGTAGTGAGGCTTGCTGAGCTTGTCAGCCGGGAAATCCTTGGGGAGCATGGTAGCCATGATCTCCGGTTTGAGGATCTTCGTGTACATGCGCTTCCTCCTTCGCGATCCGAGGCCTGGAATGCTGACCCGGGCAGCCGGGACGGCCACCCGCTACCTTCCTTGAGCTGAGTCCGACTCAAAAGCCCGCCGTTCTGGAGCCTTACCCGCTAGGTATCACGCCCTCCGCCCCTTTGCAAGAATTATCCCTCCGCCCTTCGGCGCCGCCGGCCTTTCCTCGAGTCCCGGTACCATCCGCTTGCAAGCCTTCTTCTGTGGTGATAGTTGTGGCTGAGACCGATTGCAGCCGACAGGCCCGGAGAGCCGGGCGAGCGAGCTCCGCTGAAAGGGGACCGACCAGCATGAAGAAGATCGACGTGGAGAACCACTTCGCTACCGAGGCGTTCGTGGGTGCACTCTACAAGAATCCTGATTATCCGCGCTTCGTGGACGACCCGGTCACGAGAGAACGTCACGTGTACCACTCCCCCGACTACTGGCAGCCCTTCGGCGACGCCCTGGTCGAACGCCTGCTAGACCTGGACCAGATGCGCATCCAAGCCATGGACGCAGTTGGGATCGAGGTCGCCGTGCTCTCTCACACCGCGCCGGCACTCGAGCAATTGGAACCGCGGGTGGCGACGGCGCTGGCCAAGGACGCGAACGACGTCCTCGCCCGGGCTATCGACCGGCACCCGGGCCGCTACCTCGGCTTCGCCACACTGGCGCCGCGAGAGCCGGAAGAGGCTGTGCAAGAGCTCGAACGGTGCGTCAAAGAACTCGGGTTCTTGGGCTGGAACACTCACTCCAACTTCGGGGACTCGTACCTCGACGACAAGCGGTATTGGCCGATCCTCGCCAAGGCCGAGGAGCTCGGCGTGCCGGTCTACCTCCACCCCACGTTCCCGATCATCCCCCAGCTCACCACGTACGGGCTCGCCCTGGCCGGCCCCAGCTTCGGATTCGGCATCGAGACCTCGATCGTCATGATGCGTCTCATCCTGAGCGGTGTCTTCGACGCCTTTCCAAAACTCATGATGATCCTGGGCCACTACGGTGAGGCTTTGCCTTTCTTGCTTGCCCGGGTCGACCGCTCCTTCCTCCAGTACCACGTACCGGCCGGGTCGAGCTCGATGCCCGAGCTCCAGAAACATCCGAGCCGCTACCTGCTCGCCAACATGCGCGTAACCACCAGTGGGAACTACCTACCTGCCGCCTTCCACTGCACCCACGAGGCGCTCGGCATCGAGAGGATCATGCTTGGCACCGACTACCCGTTCGAGAAGACCGACGAGGCCGTGGGGTTCCTCGAAGGGCTCGCTCTGTCTGAGGGCGACCAAGCAAGACTCTTCGAAAAGAACGCCCAGGGGCTGGGCTTCATCGTGAGGTAGGCGAGCGGCCGGCGCGCCTGGCGCCAAACATCACCGGAGTCACGTTAGAGCCAGCCCTCAGCTGGGTATTCCACACCATCTGTACTGTCGGAATGCCGATGGGGCCGTCCTTCTCGGTCGGGGCGACCAGCCAAAGGTGAGCGCAAGGCAAGGGGGGTCAATGGACCAGCTTCTACCGACACAGCTACTCCCTGCGATACCGCACGTGGCGTTCAGCATCTTCAACTTCGCCATCCCCACTATCGTCGCTTTCGCAGTCGTGATCATCGCGTTTTTCGCGGGGTCGTGGCTGCGCATCCCGGGGTGGATCGCTGGGCCTCACGAGGTCGCGGAAGGGCGCGAGCACGCGCCGGACGAAGGGAGTGGCCGTGAGTCTCACTGAACGCAGTCAGTCGCTCCTCAAGAGGAACCTCACGCTTGAGGACGCCTTGCCCACGAGGATGCCGGTTTATGTGAACTCCGTGGCGTACCTCTTTGGTGCAGGCTCGCTCGTGGGTTTCCTGATGCTCATCCTCACCGGACTGGTGATGACGATCTTTGGGCCCAACTGGTACCACTATTCGGCAACAGGTCACTTCGTCAACTCGCTCCACTTCTGGAGCACGCAGATCTTCTTCGTGGCGCTGCTTCTGCATCTCGTCGTGAAGTTCGTCATGGCGGCCTGGCGCGATAAGCGCTTCAAGACCTGGATCTTCGGCATCCTCTCGTTCGCGGTGCTGATCTTCACGGGGCTCACCGGCTTTCTTCTGCAGTCCAGCTGGGACTCACAATGGATCGCCGTCCAAGCCAAAGATGCCATGAACGCGATCGGGATAGGGGCCTGGTTCAACACTGCGAACGTCGGCCAGATGCTCACCCTGCACATCGCGCTGCTGCCGGTGCTGGGGGCCATCCTCGTCGGCGTGCACCTCTTCTTCGTTCGCCGCGACAGCCCGGTGAAGCCGCTTTCTCGCTCGGGGAGGCGTCATGAGTCTTAGGTCGGACGAATACCAAAAGGGCGTGCCTCAGAAGTCCTACGACCTCATCCGCGAGGTGTTGCTCGTGCTTCTCGGGGTGGTGATCATCGTGGTGGTATTGGCCGCGGTCTTCGGCTCACCCGACTACCCCACGGTCCGCGGCGAGGACGTGGCCACCAAGCAACCGATCGCATTCGAAAAGACGACCGTGGGGATTTTGGCGGGCGACAGCAGCCTCCAGGAGTACGGCCCGCCGTACACCAACAACAACGAGAACGCCCAACGATTGTGGGGAGTCGCGCCGGCCACGTGGTTCGGAGTGACGCTGCCCATAGACGCGACGCAGGATCTTGTTATCAAACCGCTGGAACGCGTCGCGCTTCTGCGCTCCGACGTAGCGCAGGCCCTCCAGCAATATCAGCAGGCTCCCGATACCCAGAAGGACGCTTGGAACCAAGCGTATACGGGCGCGCTGGATAACGCGACGTATTCAAACGGCCATGTGTTGGTCGCCGCCGGAGACTACGGACCGGTGCCTGTCATGATGGACGGCATGCTCGCTCTGGCCAAAGCGGGCCTGCTCGAAGGGGCGCTGCAGAAGAACGGCCAACTGCCGTACGCGTTGGATTCCACGCTGCCGCTCGTCTATTTCGAGGACGACGTAGACCACAACGTGGCCGAAAGCTTGAATATGCTTGGGAGCCAGTGGGGACTCATCCACGAGACCGGCCGGTTCCCCGGGGCGTGGTGGCTCTGGTCTTACTCCTTCTTCTACCAGATCCCGCCCATGAACTCGTCCGCCAACGGGGACCTCGAGGTGGGCGTGATCATGATCGCGCTCTTCCTGATCCTGCTCTTCC